>JAEUUM010000071.1 GCA_016787375.1 Saprospiraceae bacterium | reverse complement strand
CAACATTTTAACACCTTCTGCCATTGACTGGATGACCTGATCGGTGAGAGGTTTATTGACAGTAACAAGATATTCTTTTTCGTGTTTATTACCGGCTCTCAATATTTTATTGACCAGATCTCCGTCATTTGTTAGAAATATCAATCCTTGAGAGTCTTTATCAAGTCTGCCAATTGGAAAAATTCGTTTGCTATGGTTTACGAATTGAATGATGTTATCTCGAACGCCTCGTTCAGTGGTGGATGTAATACCAACGGGTTTATTAAGGGCAATAAAAATAATTTCATCAGCTTGTCGAGGTTCAAGATCAAGTCCATTTACCCTAACCCGATCACCAACATGAACCTGATCGCCAAGTTTAGCTTGCTGACCGTTTAGTAATACCTTGCCTTGTACAATATAGCTGTCAGCTTTTCTTCTGGAGCAAAGTCCGCTTTCACTGATAAATTTGTTGAGCCACATAGTCCCTTTGTTTTCCATGAGGAGCATATTTGTTGCAAGATACTAATTACCCGCGAATTGCTTTTAGAAATACAACCGGACTTTCAGCTAGGTTTTCTTTTCAGAAGAGAATAAAAAAGGGGAAAGATTATTGAAATCTTCCCCCTATGCTTTTGAATAATTTTCTTGAACTATTGTTTAACCAATTGAATTTCAGCATTTAACTTCACTTCATTGCTTACCAAAACTCCACCTGTTTCCAATGCAGCGTTCCAGGTAAGTCCGAAATCTTCACGGTTTATTTTGCCTGTAACTGTAAAACCTGCTTTTGTGTTTCCCCATGGGTCTTTACCCAGACCACCTTGCTCAACGTTAAGTTTCACTTTGTTGGTAATACCTTTGATGGTAAGGTCTCCTTCCATTTCATGATTACCATCGTCATCAATTTTTTTGATACTTGAAGACACGAAAGAGATTTCAGGATATTTCTCTGCATCAAAAAATTCAGGACTGGTAAGGTGACCGTCTCTTTGTTCATTATTGGTGCTGATGCTGTTTACTTTCGCTGAAAATTTAATATTCGCCTTTGAAAAATCATCACCCTCAGTTTCTGCGTCAACGTGTACTTCTTTGAAAGTACCTGTAACATTGGTAATCATCATGTGTTTGACTTTGAATTGAACTTCGCTGTGAGTTGGATCGAAACCCCATTTTGACATTGCCATAATTTTGTTTGTTTATGCTTTTTTTTAATTATTGAATTACGGCACAAAGTTGAGCACAAGCTGATTAACGGGCATTGAACTACATTAAGAAATATGGTTGTGGTAGTTTAAGAATTATTACATTTATTAAAAGATTAAAAGAATTAACAATCTTAAAAAACTGAAACAACAAATAAGTAGCTTGGGTACTCTGTTAATTATCAAGAAATAGTAATGAAATATCAAAATCAAATGAAAATTATCTTATTGTTACTTTTAAACATTACAATTATTTTGGTATTTTCTCAAAACTATCATCCGTTTTTGAAAACAACCACCTGGTATGAAAAAGTTTATGATTGGGGTGGTGGTTTTGTTTTTACTTATCAACATGAAGGTCAGCACGGTAACTCAAAAATAAAAATGATGGTTGAATGACACAGATGTAGCTTTGTTTTTCAGATAAAATCAGCAAATCATCATTATTTATTGCTAAACCAAAACAATGTTGCAAATGAAAAAATTTCAAAGTTTACTTTTAATGACATTTCTGATTGTATGCTCTGCCAGTGCAAGTAATTTTTATGTTTCAAGCACTGCTAATGGTAATGGTGATGGTAGTAAAGCAAACCCCTGGAAATTACAGCAGGCATTAAATTCACCTGCATCAATTTCAAATCCTACAGATACTGTTTGGGTTTGGATGGAAGGAGGAGTTTACACAAATGCATTTGACAATCAAACCTCATTTAACTGCTTTACAAAGGGTAACCCAAATGCGCCGATTATCTTTAGAAATTATAACAACGAAAGGGTAACAATCGATGGACAGTTGACTTATACCTTGATTTGCGCTCTCGATAATTGCAGGTTTACATGGTTCTGGGGTTTGGAATTTACAAATTCGAGCACAGCTGACCGCGATCATTCTAACATCGACAGATTAGGTAATGTCTATTGTACAGCGGAAAACATAAAATTTATCAATCTAATAGTGCATGACTTAGGCAGTGGTCTTGACTCTTGGAAAACTGCAAAAAACTCTGAAACTTATGGTTGCATCATTTACAATATCGGCAACAACATTAACAACAATGGAAATTGGGAAGGCCACGGGCACGGGATGTATCTTCAAAATGACACATTCGGACTTAAAAAAATCCATAATAATATTGTTTTCAATACATTTGGATACGGTTTAAAGATATGGCAAACCACCACAACCGCTGCAATAGGTAACTTCGACTTTAGATACAATATTGTGTACAATGGAGGAGCTGCTTCCGAAAATTTGGGTGGGATTGGAAATAATTACAGGACACACAATATTTTTGCTGTAGCTAATGGTCAAAACAACCCAATTCGAAATACTGTATTCAAACATAATTACACATTCTCCGGAACAAATACACCAAGACCTCCGGTTAATGCATTTGGATTGAATTATGGCGTCGTTAATATGGTATTGGACAGTAATTATTTAACATGCCAAACCAGAT
>JAEUUM010000017.1 GCA_016787375.1 Saprospiraceae bacterium | reverse complement strand
GTGCTTGTAAAACTTTCCCTTATCAGTTTGTATTCAATGTAGTTGTGCCTGATACAGTTGATTTTCCGGGTTTTGGCGCAATTCCATTAAACAAATTAACCCTGGCTACCATGGGGGCTTTTTCTAATTTGCCAAAGGGATTGTCTTATGTTTGCAATCCGCCAAATTGTGTTTTTGAAAAAAATACTGTCGGGTGTGTAGCCATGTATGGAACCGTAGATGCTTCCGTCGCAGTTGGAGACTATGAATTGCTGATAGCAGGCACACTTGGTACCGGGTTAGGTCTCGATATTCCATTTACATTTCCGAATGCTGCCCTTTATCCGGGAACATATATTCTAAAGGTTGAATCTGAAAATTCAAGTACTTGTTATAAAGTGTCAACATCTGAGGTAAGATCCAAAAATTATTATGGTGAAATGAATCCCAATCCGGTTGGTCTGGAAGCAAATCTGACCATATTTTCAAAAAAGAATTCTCAATTGGGTATTGATATTTTAAATATAAGCGGAGAAAGTATTTATTCTCAAAAGATTTTAGTTCAGGAGGGCAGAAATGACACAAAACTAAATGTGAGTAATCTCACCAATGGTGTATATTTCTATCGAATTTCGGACACTAATGAATCAGCGGTTGGTAAAATGGTAGTCCAAAAATAATTTGGATAATCAAACTTATAGATAAGAGCTTTTGGATTTTCAAAAGCTCTTTTTTTTATGCACAATTATAAAATGGAGATTAAGCAATTTTTAATCCATTTATTACATTCTTGTCAGGGCTGATCAATATTACCTTATTATCTTTATTAACCACTCCCAATACAAGACATTCGCTAATAAAATTGGCAATTTGCTTAGGTGGAAAATTTATTACAGCAATTATCTGTTTTCCGGCAAGATCTTCAGGAGTATAAAAGTCGGTAATTTGCGCAGATGATTTTAAAACGCCTTTTTCACCAAAATCTATCAATAGCTTATAGGCAGGCTTTCTGGCTTTTGAAAAATTTTCAGCCTTGATTATTGTACCTGTGCATATTTCAACTTTGGCAAAATCTTCCCAACTTATTTTTTCTGTTTGCATAAATACCTGATTTTCAAATACAAGATATTAAATTTGATTTTTTTTAACAAACATTTTAGGTTTTTTTTGTAGACCTGTAACTATTCAGATTTTAGAAGCGTCTAACAAGCGAAATGACAGTACAAGAATACAATATCAGTGTAGATGAATTTGCAGATGCCATTTTTAGGTTTGCCTATAAATTAACGCAATCCAAGGTAGATGCAGATGATCTTGTGCAAATAAGTTTTGAAAAACTCTGGCGAGCGCATGAAAACGTAGATTTTGCAAAGGTTAAATCTTGGTTGTTTACGACGATTTACAGAAGTTTTATAGATAGCAAAAGGAGAATGAGACTCGATTTGATTGAGAGTTTTCCTGATGAGGCAGGTGAGGAAAGAAATACAGATTTTGAACTTAAAGAGATATTGGATAAAGCACTGAGCATGATTCCGGAAATTCAAAAGTCATGTATTTTATTGAGAGATTACGAGGGCTATGCTTACGATGAAATAGGAGAAATTCTTCAACTTTCAGAGGCGCAAGTTAAAGTATATATTTTTAGAGCAAGAACAAAAATGAAGCAAATTCTAACCGAAAAATTTAATTTATCATGAGCAAAATGAATATACAAATCGAGGAGTTACTAATCGATTATATTGATGGCAAGCTCGACCCTTCTAAAAAAGCTATGGTAGATCGATACTTGGCGCAGCATCCGGATATTGCAGAAGATCTTGGGGTTTTTAATGAAATACGACTAATACCTGATGAAAATTTGGTTTACGAGAATAAAGCAGGCCTTAAAAGAGTAAAAGAAAGAAGCCTTCCTTTTATTTTAAAATATGCAGTTGCCGCAGGTGGAGCAATGTTAATAGGTTTGGCCATGTGGTTGAGTTTTGATCATAATACCAATAATCCGGGATCAATGGCTGTTTTAAAGCCAGCCACCACTGAGAAGAAAATGGAAGCCATTGGTTCAACAATAGTTAATGGTGAATCTAAAAATAATTTTGTTGATGCGACAAATGATAACAATGTTCAACAAATCCAGGCGAAAAATACAGTTTCTGATAGTAAATCAAATTCACTGGCAACTTCAAATATTTCGAAAAATATCATCAGTCCAAAGTTCGAAGCCATTGAAATAATAAGTGATCTTCAAAATTTGACTTCAGCAGAGCAAAGTCAATTTGTTAACGAGGAAATTGCATTCAATCCTTTGAAAAACCTTGATTTCAAAGAAATTTATTCAATGAACGACAAATGGAATCCGGTAGTACAATATGAACAAGAAATCATATTCGTGTATGAAAATCAAAGTAATTTGAATACAAAACTCAGAACATTCTTACCGGAAAACCTGGTATATATTGAAAGTGAAGTTAAACGCACCATTCATCAAGCCAACATAACCCCAATTACTGAAAAAATAAAAAATGCTTTTCAAATCAACAAATTGAAAGAGGCACTGGTACCTTCCTCCATTCAAGAAAATTTGACAGCACTTTAAT
>JAEUUM010000014.1 GCA_016787375.1 Saprospiraceae bacterium | reverse complement strand
GGAAACAGTTCCCAACAAACCAATCATTGGTGATATACCTGAGATACTTGCTAAAAAAGGAAGATTCTTTTCTAGTTTTAGCAATTCGACGTTTCCTACGTTTTCAATAGCGGCATCAATATCTCTGAGCGGCTTTCCAATTCTGGACAAACCTTTGTCCACCATTCGAGCAACAGGGCTATCTACTTGTTGACAGAGTTGCCTCGCTGCCTGCAGGTTGCCGGACTGAACATTCATTCTGATGTTATTCATGAAATACTCATCAATTTTAGACGCTCTTTTTATTGTAAGCCACCTTTCAACAAATATGGTGATTGCCAAGAAAAGAAGTATGATCAACAAGGATAAGATAAAAATGGCAGAAGGCCCACCCGAAAATACTAAATCAAAAACACTTTGCGTGCCAATACCCGGTTTTACACCTGTTGAATCTGTCGGTACAGATATTAATGGAATGAATGCTAACATGGTTTTAAATTTGTTGTTGAAACGAATACGATTGTTTAGAAATTATACAATCGGGCGTAAAAATAATTTAATTTTTCAATTTTTGATTTATTCCTCAATCAAATCTTGATAATGAAATCAATATATGTTATTTGGAATCGTTATTTGATAATTATTTGTAGATATCAAGAAATTTGCATTAAATTTGCGAAAATTCGCTAAATACCCTTTTATGAAAATGAGACATATAAATCAGGTTGCTGTTATTGGTTCAGGAATCATGGGTTCAGGGATAGCCTGCCATTTTGCCAATGCCGGTATCAAGGTCATACTTTTGGATATTGTCACCCCAGGCTTGTCAGAAGAAATGGCAAAAAATAAACAAGCAAGAAATCAGCTGGTTAATCAGTCTCTTCAAAATACAATAAAATCAAAACCTGCCCC
Organism: Saprospiraceae bacterium; assembly: GCA_016787375.1. Taxonomy (GTDB): domain Bacteria; phylum Bacteroidota; class Bacteroidia; order Chitinophagales; family Saprospiraceae; genus JAEUUM01. Next base: position 3,083 of record JAEUUM010000014.1, on the reverse strand, counting down.
ATTGATGCACACCAATTTTGCAGGCAGAATAGAAACCGGAAATCTGGAGGATGATCTGGCTCTTCTTAAAAACTGTGACTGGGTCTTGGAGGTTGTTGTAGAAAGGCTTGATATAAAAAAGCAACTTTTTGAGAAAATAGAACCTTATATAAAACCCGGTGCAATTGTTTCATCCAATACTTCCGGAATACCAATCAGATTTATGACTGAAGGTCGTGGTGAAAACTTCAAAAAGAATTTTGTAGGTACACACTTTTTCAATCCACCTCGTTATCTGCGACTTTTAGAAATTATACCCACGGCTGATACTGATCCTGAAATTGTCAATTTCCTCATGGATTTTGGTGTTAAACACCTTGGCAAACAGACTGTACTATGCAAAGATACACCAGCATTTATTGCCAACAGAATTGGAGTATATGCGATGGCTAAAATATTTCAATTGACCGAGGAACTTAACATACCTATTACAGAGGCTGACAAACTCACAGGTCCAGCTATCGGTCGACCAAAAACGGGTACATTCAGACTTGGTGACCTTGTTGGGCACGACACAGCAGGCAAGGTCATTGAAGGCATCAGGCAGAATTGCCCAAATGATGAACAGGCAGGCACATTTACCATTCCGCCATATTTCGAATTCTTGCTTGAAAACAAGTATTACGGCAATAAATCAGGTCAGGGATTTTACAAAAAAACCGATAAAAAAGATGAAAAAGGTCGACCCGTAATTTTGGCCTTGAATTTAAAAACACTTCAATATGAGCAATCTACCTCTCAAAAATATCCATCTCTTGAGGTGTCTAAACAAATTGATTCATTGGGTCAAAGGCTTAAGGCAATTATAAATCTTGATGACCCGGGTGCAGAATTAATAAAAAGATCCCTTGCCGGATTATTCGCATATGCCTCAAACAGAATTCCTGAAATAACAGATACCATTTACAGTGTTGATGATGCGCTGCGTTCAGGATTTGGCTGGGAAGCAGGACCATTCGAATACTGGGACCTCATTGGATTTGAAACCGGTCTGGCATTAATTGAGAAATATGCCGAAAAGCCGGCTTCATGGATCATGGATATGAAAAGTGCCGGATTTCATTCCTTTTACAAAGCAGGTAGTGGCAAAAACCAATTTTACGATTTGTCCAAAAGAGGCTATCTTGACATACCAGGTCATGATCTAAATATAAAATTAGACTATTTCAGGGATAAAAAACCTGTTTTAGAAAATCCGGAAATGCTGCTACATGATATTGGAGACGGCATCTTATGTTTGGAATTTAGGAGTAAAAGTAATGCCATAGGTGAAGGAATATTAAGGGGAATCGATCAAGCAATCACCCTTGCCGAAGATGAAGGGTGGAAAGGTCTGGTTATAGGAAATAATGCACAAAATTTTACCGTTGGTGCCAACCTGATGATGATAGCGATGATGGCCTACCAGCAAGAATTTGATGAACTAAACATGGCTGTCAATGTGTTTCAGCAAACCATGATGAAATGCCGATATTCCTCGATTCCGGTTGTTATATCCACCCAGGGCTACGTATTTGGTGGTGGTTGTGAAATGCTCATGCATTGCGATGGATCAGCAGTTGCAGCAGAATCATATATTGGACTTGTTGAAGTTGGTGTGGGTTTGATTCCCGGAGGTGGTGGCACAAAAGAATTTGCCGTACGCACTTCCGATGCATTCCACAAAGGTGATGTCATGATGCCCACATTGATAGAAAAATTCAAAACCATTGCAACAGCAGCGGTGGCAACGTCTGGATTTGAAGCCTTCGATCTTGGGTATTTAAACCAAAAAGATCAAGTAATTTTGAACGCTGCCAACAATATTGCAGAGGCTAAAAAAATTGCACTCCATCTGTCTGATGGTTATCAAAAACCGATTATTAGGGAAGATATTTATGTTTTGGGCAGAGCCGGACTGGCTACATTATATACAGCAGCGCACACACTTAAGTTGGGGAACTATGCAACGGAACATGATATCAAAATAGCTAAAAAACTTGCTTTTGTTATGTGTGGTGGTGACTTAACCGGTCCACAAAAAGTTTCTGAACAATATTTGTTGGATCTAGAGAGAGAAGCTTTTCTAAGCTTATGCGGTGAGCCGAAAACACTCGAAAGAATCCAGTCAATTTTAACCACTAATAAACCACTAAGAAATTAATCTATATGGAAGCATACGTTGTAAAAGCATTTAGAAGTGCAGTTGGTAAAGCAGGAAGAGGCTCACTTAGAAATATGAGGTCAGACGATTTGGCTGTAACAATTATCCGCCACTTGTTGGCACAAACTCCGGAGTTGGACCCTACGTTGGTGGATGACGTAATCGTTGGATGTGCCAATCCAGAAGGGGAACAAGGTCTTCAGGTAGGTAGACAAATATCCCTGAGAGCAATTGGAAAAACCGTTCCCGGGATGACCGTAAACAGGTATTGTGCATCAGGCTTAGAAACCATCTCGATAGCAGTAGCAAAAATAAAAGCAGGAATGGGAGAATGTTTTATTGCCGGTGGTGCTGAAAGTATGAGTATGATACCAATGGAGGGATACAAACTTGCACCAAGTTATGCAGTAGCATCAACCACCCCTGATTATGTTGTTGGCATGGGCCTTACAGCAGAGGCAGTTGCAAAAAAATATAATATTTCAAGAGAAGATCAGGATATTTTTTCATTGAGATCACATTCACTCGCAGGAAATGCTATCGAACAAGGTTTTTTCAAGGATCAGATCGTACCTGTAACCGTTGAAGAAATATGGGTTGAAAACAACAAAAGAAAAGAAAAATCAAGCATCTTTGACACGGATGAAGGAGTCAGAAAAGATACAAGTCTTGAATCTCTTTCAAAACTAAAACCTGCATTTTCAATGGGAGGCAGTGTTACAGCGGGCACCAGTTCACAAACACGTGATGGAGCTTCTTTTGTTTTGGTAATGAGTGAAAGGCTCATGAAACAGTTGAATTTAGAGCCAATCGCAAGGCTTGCTGCATGCTCTGTAGCAGGAGTTGAGCCGATACACATGGGTATAGGGCCTTGTGCAGCCATACCAAAAGCACTTCAACA
>JAEUUM010000607.1 GCA_016787375.1 Saprospiraceae bacterium | reverse complement strand
CAACAAAAAATTGAAGGTTCTCTATTATTTGGTGGTGCCTATTATGGTGGAGACTTAAAAGAAAACGGCGTAACTTTGGATTATACTTATCCTTGTTACGGTGCAGCCTTACGGTACAACATTAACAGCAGTTTTGCCGGTAAATTTCAGTTTACCAAAGGAACCATTGCAGGAGATGATGCCTCCACACCCAATAAAGATAGAGGGTTGTATTTTAAGTCAGATTTCTTAATTGTCTCCCTGGCTGCTGAGGTCTTGCCCTGGCGGAAAAACAGATTTAATAATTTGGGTGAATTCCAAAAATCATTTTCTCCTTATTTTTCAGCAGGTGTTGCCATGATTCAATCTGCAGACGAAGTAAAAACCAGAAATACAACCGAGACCCAGACATTACCTGAAGAGGGTGACAAGGATGTTTTTATCGGATTTCCTTTTGGTGCAGGTATAAGATGGGACCTTCACCAACAGTATAGCATTGGTTTAGAAGGTATTTGGTACGCTACTTTTAGCGATTATCTGGATGGTATTTCAAAATACGGGAATCCAGGTAAGAAGGACTGGCTCATGAGTGCTACAATATATTTTTCTTACTTTTTTGGTCAACCAGAACCAGATTTTAATTTCAGTAGTAAAAGAAAATTTTAAAAACAAATGTTTCCAAATCTAGAAGAACAACAAAGGAAAATAAAAGAGAAACTAGCAATTCAGGAAATTGAGGGTATGTCTGGTAATGGTGCTGTTATAATCAAATCCAATGCAATACCTGAAATCAAATCTATACACATAGATAGATCCAAATTAGATGTTAACCAGGAAGATGAACTCGAAGATCTATTGATTATAGCAATTAACGATGCTATCCTAAGCGCTCAAACTACACAAGCCCAAATTTCTCAGGAAGCAATTTCAGATATGCTTCCCCCAGGTTTAGGTTCATTAAAAGATCTTTTTGGTGGTTAACAACAAATAGATATCATTCTTCTCGTCAACATAAAACAAAAATCTGTCTCATTGCGTTTAAATGAAACAATTCAACACTTTCAATGAGAATCTTCCTTATAGCTGCTTGCTTAATTTGCAAATTTATTGCCATATCGCAAATCGATAAATCAACCATTGCTTATTATAATTTTGATGATTGTAATGTAAAAGACTTCATCGGCAGTGGTAACACCGCTTCAGTAACCGGTAACCCGCAATGTGTTTGCGGAGTAAAAGAAAAAGGTTTAAGATTTGACGGCGTTAGTGACGAAATATTTATAATAGGTAGTATTGGTAATAATTTTCAAAATGCTGACTTCACACTTAGCTTCTATTTCAAACCATCGATACAATTAGGTAATCAGGTTATATTCTCAAAACGTGAAGATTGTACCGACGACAATGCATTTTCAGTTAATTACAGCGTCTCATCCAATACCCTTTCTGTTTTAATCAGTGAAACAAGTGCCGACAAAATTGTACTTACCAATAAAATGGATAAAAATGTTTGCTGGCAACATGTAGTCATAAGCCGTAAAAACAGAAATCATTACCTTTATGTAAATGGCAAGCTTGTAGACGAACAAGTTTCAACAAAGCGTTTAAAAATAGGCAACAACGATCCTTTTACCATAGCTCAAGGACCGTGTCCGACTCAGCTAAAATTTAAAGGGGATCTTGATGAAATTTACGTGTATAACAGGGCAATTGATCCGGCTATAATCGAAAAACTGAACCTCAAACCAGACAATATTGCAAATTTTGATACCTTAATTTATCTGGGTGGGCAAGTGCCAATAAAAACAACCCAAAGTTGTGCAAGTTCATTTGCCTGGAAACCTGCAGCAGGCGCAGCAGACCCAACATCAGCAACTACCACACTTTCTCCTACTTCTACTACGACTTATACACTTCAGTTTAATGTTGATGGATGTATTGCTTCTGACACCATCCTGATCAAAGTGGTCGACCCATCATTGGTGCCATGTGATCTGGTTTATTTACCAAAGGCTTTTACACCAAATGGTGACGGGTTGAATGAAACTTTTGGCATAAGCAATCCATTCGTTATAAAAAGCATCAAAACTTTTGAAATATATGACAGTTGGGGTGGTAAAATATTTGGTACCGGTGACGTCTTCGAACGATGGGATGGATCATTTAACGGTTCTCCTGTTACCCCCGGAGTCTACCTTTACAGAGTGATTTTTGATTGCAATGGTGTTGAAAAAGCCCAACAAGGAAGTGTAACAATTCTCAAATAGATAAAACTGATCCCAAATAAACTGTTATAACTGACGAATCATTTCCATTATTTTTTCGGTGTCTAGGCTGTCAACATCATCAGTCTGTGAACAGATTTTCATCAACACTTCATTCTGCTTGTCACCTCTGCTCTGGGCATAACTGTAGCTTAGATCTGCCCTAAAGGTAACCATGCTGTATTTTGAAAAGTAATCCGGATACATTTGTTCAAGTTTGGTTTCGAGTTTTCGCTTCTTGATGAATACCGGATCAGCAACCAAGTCACGCATTTCTGTATAATTTCCGACAGCCAGGTCTGCTATAGCATCAGCATTTATTTTACGTAATTCCTGTACAGCCGGCAAAACCTTCTGCCAATCATCACCAAACTGATCGATGCATTGATCAAATACAACACAGTCTTCAAAAGAACAATTCATACCTTGACCATAAAACGGCACAACTGCATGGGCCGCATCACCAAGTAATAAAAACTTACCATTAAACTGCCATGGATAGCATTTAATGGTACCCAAACTGCTTGCAGGGTTAATAAAATAATCCCTTTTGAGATCAGGCATCAAAGCATAAGCATCGGGGAAGTACTTGGTAAAATAGTTTTCAACATCTTCTTCAGTTTTGATGGCGTTAAATCCATATTCACCTTCAAAATCTGTAAACAGAGTCATGGTAAAACTTCCATCAAGATTTGGCAACCCAATCATCATAAATCCTCCGCGTGGCCATATATGCAAGGCATTTTTTTCAATTTTAAAACCACCATTTTCAGTTGGTGGTATATGAAGTTCTTTATAACCTGCACTTAAGTATTGTTGTGAAAAACTGAATCTCAACCTTGCTGACTGATTGAAGTATGACTGTCTGATGGCACTTCCTGCTCCATCAGTTCCAACGAACAAATCTCCTGCAACATCCACAATTGATCCGTCTGGTTTTTTAAACTGACATATTTCACGGTCTAAATCAGCATTGATGCATTCACTGTCAAAATAAATGGTGATATTCTCGTATGACTCTGCTTTATCGAGCAGTCCAATGTTAAGTCCACCGCGCGAGATTGAATTAATATATTCGTCGGCTCTGCCTGAATATGGCTGCAGCATCAGCGATCCATCAAGGCCATGAACCATCCTACCTGTCATTGGTATTGCTTCATCCAACATAAATTCGTCCATTCCTATCAACCTAAGGGCGTTGATACCTCGGTCTGATAATGCCAAATTGATTGAACGACCTGCTGACATTGACACCTTGCGCATATCAGAGCGTTTTTCATGCAACTCAACCAAGAAACCTCTTTGTGCTAATCTTATTGCTAAGAGTGACCCACTTAATCCGGCACCAATAATTACAATCTTGCTGTTCGACATAAAATAATTAAAATTTTGTGCAATTTAGTTTAAGTATTCCAAATTACATTGAATCCTGACAAAACTCATAACTTGCTGTATAAAAATGGTGGTTTCTAACTATTTTGACATTTAATAGAAACTTAATTATTCACAAAACTTGGAATATTTCATCAAAGGCATTTAACTTTGACAAAAAATATTGAAATGGAAAATACTGCACATCACAAATCTTCAATCGGTTGGATTGGTTCAAGTGTTTTTTTACTTGTAAGCCTTTTCTTGCTTCAGGATGCCAATCACGCCGGTTCTGATTCCAGACTTTTTGTTTCCGGATTTTTAGTTTTGTTTTTTACCCTAACTTTGATTTTTAGCTTGGTTAAAAGAAACGACTAAACTTTTCGGATTTTTAAAATAAATAAAAGCTGCTTCCAATAATTTTGAAAGCAGCTTTTATTATTTAACCTAAACTAAGGTTGCTTAATACGAGTCGTATTTAAAGAAGAACCCTCTTCTACCACAAGCGGCCTTAGCAAAATACCCAAGACCAAAATTTAGCTCCATACAGACTTGAATAGAGTATGGCGACGAACTTTTATAGTTGGTATAGGCTGGTGTCAATGTTGGCAAAGGCAAATTTTTAGCCTTACCTTGTTCGCCGACAAAATCTTGAAGGGCATACTCAAATCGGGCACCCAACATCAAAGAAAAATTGGATACACCAAATACATAAGTTCCGAATCCGAGGGCTGCAGACCAGTAGTCGCGATAATCCTCACCAATTACAACCGGGTATTTAGCATCTATATTGTTAGTAGTTATTATTTGATCAACTGATGAAAGCCTGGATAACTTAGGTCCAAGTTCTAAAAAAGTCTTCTCACCATATAAACGGTATAATAAATAAAGATCGGTGGCTTTCCAATTAATAGAGTAATTCTGAGTGCCACCTGTCGGACCCTCAACTTCAAATTTTTGAGTATTATTGGCAAGCAATGCCTCAATTGAAACCCCATTATAATAGCCAAAATTTACCCCAAACCGACCACCATAGGCATATCCTGTTGGCAATTCATAATTTACACGACCATCGTCCATGATGTTTGTATTGAGGAATCCTTTAAACCCATAAGTACCTTTGGCGGCTGCTTCAAACCAGACCTGAGATTCTGCTGTTAATGCCATTCCCAAAAATAAAATCATCCATAGTTTTTTCATACTTTTTATATTTAGTTTTCAATTAATATCAAGACTTTATAAAATCGGTATTCGTTGCCTTGCAAAAGTTGTGGTTTAAAAATACAAAGGACTGCGATCTTCAAAATACTTGTCCCTCAAATGGCAAAACTAAGTTATAAATATGGTATTTTTGACAAATTTTTTAGAGAAATGAAATTTAAAAATCCCATCCCTGTTGTTGAAATTGCAAAAATGATTGATGCGGAAATCATTGGCAATGAAAGTCAAATGGTTACTGGTATCAATGAAATTCACAAAGTCACTCCCGGGGATGTTGCTTTTGTGGATGTGGTAAAATATTTTAAAAAAACCATTGAATCAGCAGCAACAGTAATCATTTTAAATGAAAAAACAGATTGCCCTCCGGGAAAAACTCTTCTGGTTTGTGATCAGCCTTTTGAAGCATATAACTACCTCGTGCGGCAATTTTCTCCTTTTGAAGCGCTTATTCATCCTGTTAGTCATCAGTCAAATATTCACCCTGAAGCAATTATTGAACCCGGGGTAGTTATAGGTCATCACGTGACAATAGGTGCGGGTACACATATTCAGGCAAATGCTGTTATTTACAGTCACAGTACAATTGGCCAAAATTGCATTATTCAATCAGGCACTGTTATTGGGTCAGATGCATTTTATTTTAAAAAAGCTAATTCTGTATATCACAAATGGCATTCTTGTGGAAGGGTTATTATTGAAGATAACGTATATATTGGAGCAAACTGTACCATTAATAGAGGAGTATCGGGTGACACCATCATAGGTGCAGGAAGTAAAATTGATTGTTTGGTTCATATTGGACATGGCGTAGTTGTTGGAAAAAACTGTCTGATTGCAGCACAAACCGGCATTAGTGGCAAATCAATATTAGAGGACAATGTTGTATTATACGGTCAGGTAGGTGTCGCACAAAACCTTCATATTGGAAAAGGTGTTGTGGTTTCAGGTAAATCCGGAGTTTCCAAAGACCTTGAAGGCGGTAAGGCTTATTATGGGGTTCCGGCTACAGAGTTTTCAGAAAAAATGAGAGAATTGGCTGCAATCAGACAATTGCCTAACTTACTTAAAAACCTAAAATAAGCCTAAAAAACAAACATTTTAAATCAGGATTCCAGGCAAAAACGCTGGTTTGGTGTAATAGATACATACTGGATCTGCTATCTCACCAACATCACATCCCCCTTTCTTTCTTCAATTCGTCCATTAGGTTGTGTGAGCTTAGCGTAATAAACATAAAGTCCTGCAGGTAGAGCATCATTGCCCTTTTTACCCTTCCAAGGTTTGTTGATATCATTGGTTTCGAACACTTTCTGTCCCCATCTGTCGTATATTACCAAATTATAAACAGCATTCTGAGCAAAAACGGAAAGTGGTCTAAATTCATTATTGATTCCATCAGGGACAATGGCATTCGGAAAGAATAAATTGGCAAACTGGTTTATGCAAACCGTATTTGATCTTATTTTTTGATCTAAAATACTGCCATCTCCAAGTTCTACTTGCGCATCAGCCTGGACATAATAACATATTTTCTCCTCATCAGGGTTATCTATATCTACTTCATCAACTATTTGCAAAAATGAAGATGATTTGGTCTCCAAGATTGTTTCAACTCCATTTATGACCTTATAGATGGTGTAACTCTTTACAAAAAGGCCTGTTTGATCTGGAAACTCCCAATTCAAAGTATTTGTCTTATCTTGATTGGCTGCTCCTCTAAGGAAAATCGTGCTGATGGGCACTGATTCTTTTTTCTCATTACAAATATCGGTAGTGGCTATTTTAAAATGTACAGCAGAGACAGATGGATTTTTGGCGGTGAAATTATAGATATTTAGAGTAGTTGGTGGAGCTACGAAAGCATAACTTGTTGGGCTTTGGATGTTAGCTGTGGTATTACCTTCACTCACTTTCGCATCCATTATTTCAGCATTTGCATTCCAGGCCCATTTTAAATCAACACTATTATCGGGTAAAACATCTGCAGAAACAGCTTGAATCCAATCAACAGGTTCAATCACTTTGACCTTGAAACAATTTTCATTGGAGGCAGCTGTAATACCGTTTTGTTCTTGCACTGCTTTGACAAACACACATAAATCATCTCCATTTTTAAGATTTTTAAGTGTATATTCTGTGGTGGCCGCATCAATTGTATCAATTACCGTAGCGGAGGCACCATTAATTCCCGTCCAAATTTGGTATTCTTTTACTCCATTGGCCCAATTTTGGTATTTAGTCCATTTGACCTTGAGCTCTCGTTTACAATAATCAAGCGCTATCTCTGAGTATATTGAATAATGTGGAAGATCATATATACTGGCATTTCCGCACAAATCAAGCGAAAGGATGTAATAAGACTCTGATTTCGATTGAGGGTTCGAACTGATATCCAGAAATGTATTTGTGTTGCTAACTGTATCTATCGGCAAAGTACCATTTGGGGTGGTCCGATAAATGATATAAGAAAGTTGTTTGTTTGATACTGGTATTTTCCAAGTAAGGAAGCTCTTCCCTCCTACTACATTTACAGATTCAATGGGTATAACCGGAGGGTCAAAATTGTCAAGCGTGTCAGATGATTCAGACACCTGGCCCGGGCAATTGGCCAACGTTGTCATGTAATAATAATAGTTCTTGCTGAAAGTCGAATGAAAATAAAAAGATTTACTCAAATCTGTTATGGTTGTGAGTAAGGTGTAGGGGCCTGTCTTAAACTCAGAAAAATAGATTTCATATCCCGTGACAGCACCACATGTAACACTAGGTGGTGCCCATTGGAGCGTGTCATTCTTTATACAATAAAGGTCAGGAGAAGGTATTTGCGCTTCAGCTAAAAGACTAATACCTAAAAACAACAATATAAAGATTTGTTTGCTTTTAAAATTATTTAGCTTTTGCAGGGTCAAAACCAGTGTTATATCTTTTCTCAAATTCATCTACCGTTAATATATCGTTGAGGTAATAAGAAAGTTTCAGGTTAGCGTTTACAATTTTCTCAAGTTTGAGTAGTCCAATATTTAGTCCATAATATTCAAAGCCATGAAATGGGTATTCTATATAACCTTCTTTAAAATCTTCAATCCTTTCCTTAACTTCAAATTTTGCGCATTTAATGGGTTTGTTTTTGTAAACGAGGTCAGCAAAACCTAAAAACCTTCTGTTGCGAATCACAGTTGTGTGCTTGTCTTTGCCTGAAATCCACTTCACTTTATATAAAAAGATGCCGTTGGTATCAGAAACGCTGAATGGGTAGAGATTTTTTTGTAATATTTCTACATCAACCTGCTGCTTTTTTCCGGTTGAATCCGGAATAAATATACGGTTACTCATCAACAACATACCGTTTTTAACTTTTCTCTCTACGGTGAGCTGGGTAACTTCAAACTGCTGGTTGAGGTTTTGCCCTAAAAGCAAAGTAGTATCGTGAATTTGCTCTGCAGCATAATACCAAAAAGAAGGTGCCATATTAATATTGTCTGATTTGTACTCATAGACCAGACCTTCATGTTTGAGTTTGCCGATAGGATAATAATAGGCTTCTAAATCAATTTTTTTAGCCCCACAACCACTTAATAAAACAAGTACCGCTACAAAAATTAAAAAGTTAATATTGACGGTTTGGCAAAAACTATTGTGCTTCATGACAATGTGACATTATTTTATGCGTTTTTCGAAAATGGAATGAATTGTGCAGCCAAAGATACAACTATTAACACTAGAAACTTATCGTATATTTGCACTCTTAAAATCAGTTTGCTTAAATGCAAGCAATCTTAAATGACTAATTATGCTCGGAAAATTAACTCAAACCCTGTCAAAATTGTTCGGAACAAAATATGACCGGGATATAAAATCTTATTTGCCTGTTGTTGATAAAATTCACGAAGAAGAAAAATCACTTTCAGGTCTTTCTCATAATGATCTAAGACTTGTTTCATTGCAATTGAAATCACGCATCAAAGATTACCTTGCCGACTTCGATGAAGAAATTTCAAAAATCAATGAACAGGCCAATCTTGAGGAAGATATTTATGAAAAAGAATTACTGTTCGATAAGGTCGATTCCTTAAAAAAAGAAAGAGATAGCCACCTCGAAGAGGTATTGCTCGAGATTTTGCCTAAGGCTTTTGCATTGGTCAAAGAAACAGCAAAACGATTTTCGAATAATGAAAAAATTGAAGTTAAAGCTACAGATCACGACCGTAATCTCGCAGCAAAAAAACCTTATATTCAGATTACCGGTGACAATGCCATTTATGCTAATTCTTGGAAAGCAGCCGGTGGTGACATTACCTGGAATATGGTTCATTATGATGTACAACTCATTGGTGGTATGGTTTTGCATGACGGCAAAATTGCTGAAATGGGTACCGGAGAAGGTAAAACACTTGTAGCGACTTTACCGGCATTTTTGAACGGCTTATCCGGTCAGGGTGTACACGTGGTTACAGTTAATGACTACCTTGCAAAAAGGGATAGCGAATGGATCGGTCCGATCTTTGAATTTTTATTTTTGACCATTGATTGTATAGATAAGTATAAACCACATTCAGAGGAAAGGCGTCAGGCTTATTTATGTGACATCACCTACGGAACAAACAATGAATTTGGCTTTGATTACCTAAGAGATAATATGGTGAGAAGTCCGGAAGAAAGGGTTCAACGAAAACATCATTATGCTATGGTTGATGAGGTTGACTCAGTATTGATTGATGATGCAAGAACCCCTTTAATTATTTCAGGTCCCGTGGCACACCATATGGACGAGGAAGAGTACGTTGAGCTCAAGCCGAAAATTGAAAAAGTTGTTGACACCCAGAAAAAACTTGTGACAGAATTGCTTTCACAGGCTCGGCAGTTATTTAAAGACGGTCAAACTGGAGTGGAAGAAGGCCAAGCTGGTATGGCATTGCTCAGGGCATACAGAGCCTTGCCAAAATACAGGCCATTGATTAAGTTTTTAAGTGAAGAAGGTGTAAAAGTTTTGCTTCAGAAAGCTGAAAACCATTACATGCAGGAGAATAATAAAAACATGCACCTGGTTGATGCAGACCTTTACTTCACAATTGATGAAAAAAACCGAAATGTTGAATTAACTGACAAAGGTGCAGAGTTTATGGCAAAAGGGAGCGATGACCCTCATTTCTTTATCATGCCTGATCTTGCAACAAATCTAATGGAAATTGAAAGCAATCAATCTTTAACCGATGAGCAAATACTTGAACAAAAAGAGGCTCTGATAAGAGAGTATAGTGTAAAATCGCAAAGATTACATTGCTCCAGCCAACTTCTTAAGGCATATACCCTGTTTGAAAAAGACGAAGAATACGTTGTTATTGATGGTCAGGTGAAAATTGTTGACGAATCAACCGGTCGTCTGATGGAAGGTCGTAGATACTCGGATGGATTACACCAAGCAATCGAAGCAAAGGAAAATGTAAAAGTCGGAGATTTAACACAGACCTATGCTACCATCACACTTCAGAATTACTTCAGGATGTACCACAAACTTGCTGGTATGACCGGTACTGCTGAAACAGAAGCCGGAGAATTCTGGACCATCTACAAATTAGATGTGGTGGTAATTCCGACAAACCGTCCGGTAATAAGAAAAGACAATGAAGATTTGGTTTTCAAAACAGCAAAGGAAAAATACAACGCTGTTATAGATGAAATTGAAAAACTGACTCAGCAGCAAAGACCGGTGTTGGTTGGTACAACCTCTGTTGATATTTCTGAAAAACTCAGCAGAATGCTTCAGATGAGGGGTATCAAGCACAACGTACTGAACGCAAAACAACACCAACGTGAAGCGGAAGTTGTTGCAGAAGCAGGACAACCAGGTGCAGTTACGATTGCCACGAATATGGCAGGTAGAGGAACAGATATAAAAATCGGCGATGTTGTAAAACAAGCCGGAGGATTGGCTATCATAGGCACAGAAAGACATGATTCACGTCGCGTTGATAGGCAGTTGAGAGGTAGAAGCGGGCGTCAGGGCGATCCAGGAAGTTCAACATTCTTTGTGTCACTTGAGGATAACCTCATGCGTTTGTTCCATTCCGAAAGAATTGCCGGATTGATGGACAAAATGGGCCACAAAGAGGGCGAGGTTATTCAGCATTCAATGGTAACAAAATCTATTGAAAGAGCTCAGAAAAAAGTAGAGGAAAACAATTTCGGAATCAGAAAAAGATTGCTAGAGTATGATGATGTAATGAATATACAGCGTGGTGCTATATACAGAAAACGTCAACATGCCCTTGATGGTGAAAGACTTTCTGTTGACATCAACAGCATCTTGATATCGCTGTCTGAGCAGATAATTGAAATGTCGAAGCCAACTAATAACTATGATGCATTCGTAGAAGATTCTGTTAAAATTCTGGGAATTGATCCGGAACTGGATCAAAATACATTTGAGCGATCGAGCAGAAATGATCTTTTAAGCATATATCAGGAGGAAGTTTTTGATTATTATCACAGAAAATTTGAGAAAATCAGGGAAGTTTTACTCCCAATCATCAAAAATGTATACCAAAATGAAGGGCATAGATACAAACGGATATCTATACCTTACACCGATGGCAGCACCCACCCACTTTCAATATCTGCTGACCTTGAGTCCGGAGTAAAAACAAACGGAAAAGCCATCAAAACCGAAATTGAAAAAGCCATTACTCTGGCTATCATTGATGATGAATGGATGGAGCATTTGAGGAACATGGACGAACTGAAGGACTCGGTACAAAGTGCTTCATTCGAACAAAAAGATCCTTTGGTAATCTACAAAATGGAGGCATTTAACTTGTTCCAAAGTCTGATTGGAAAAATAAATGAAAAAATTTCAGCTTACTTATTAAAAGGAACAGTTGTGTTTCAAGATGGATCAAGAATTGAAGAAGCCAAGGTTAGCAAAACAGACCTGAGCAAAGTCTCGACCAATAAAACAGAGGAAGCAATGCGTAAAGCTGCAACGTCTGCAACTTCAGGAGCACAGACAGCTGCAAAAGTAGAAACCTTTGTCAGATCTGAGAAAAAAATAGGCCGAAATGATCCTTGTCCTTGTGGAAGTGGTAAAAAGTACAAACAATGTCATGGTAAAGATCTGTAAAATACCGATAGTGGTAATTTCGAAACTCAATTAGTAGGAATCAATGAACATTGCTCCCTATTTTGACCATACTTTATTGAGATTCGATGCTACAAGTCTTGATTTTGTCAAACTTGCAGAGGAAGCTATTAAATTTGGTTTTGCTACTGTGTGTGTACCTCCAAGTATTGTTCAGAATTTAAGAGATACATATTCAGAATCTGATTTAAAAATATGCTCAGTTGTTGGTTTTCCATGCGGGTACACAAATACTAAAACTAAAATTGTTGAGACCAAAGAACTTATAGCCGCAGGTGTAAATGAACTGGACTTTGTTGTCAATTTTTCACATCTTCATTCAGGGCGGTATGACTTAGTTGAAGTTGAATTGGATAGTTTAATAAAAATATGTAGAGAAAATTCAATAATCAGTAAGGTAATTATTGAATCGGGTTCGTTAAATAACATTCAATTAGAAAAAATTATTGAAATATTGAATAAATTTCGCCCCGATTATTTAAAAACATCAACCGGAATGCTGGTAATGGATTATGTTGTAAATACCGAAGAAATTCTAAAAATTAGAAAAAAGCTTGATACAGAGATCAAAATTAAGGCTTCAGGTGGAATTAGAAACCTTCATCAAGTAAATGAGCTTATCAAAGCAGGTGCACAAAGGTTAGGAACATCTTCTGCAGTTTCAATTATCCAGAATCAATTCAAAATGGAACAACTATGAAACCATTCTTAAGTATTATTATAGTTTTTTTTGTTTGTTGCAGGTTAAATGCTCAAGTGGTTGTTAAGGAGGAGCCTGATGTAACACGACTTATGCAGAATTTTGAGAAAAGCAATAAATCACCGGACAAAACAGTAAGCGGTTGGCGGGTGCAAATATCA
>JAEUUM010000592.1 GCA_016787375.1 Saprospiraceae bacterium | reverse complement strand
TGCGACTGCGACTGGTGTCACTTACTTGTGGAGTAATGGTGCTACAACGTCAACGATATCAAATTTAACTCCTGGAACTTACGCTGTAACGGTTACAAGCATTGCTACTGGTTGTACCAATTCATGTTCTGTTAATATTTTGAGTGCTTTGGTCATTCCTAATGTAGTTTGTACACCTACCCAGCCTACTTGTATTGTTCCAAATGGTGGCAGTATTCAGGCTAATCCTTCAAGTGGTACTCCTCCATACTCCTACTTATGGAGCAATGGTCAAACCGGACCTACTGCTTCGGGTTTGTCTGCCGGTATATACGCTGTAACCCTCACTGATTCAAATGGTTGTAGTACAAGTTGTTCATCAACATTAAATGCACCAACAGGATGTTGTTTGATTTCAATCACTGCTACCCAACCACCCAGCTGCGATGACAATGGAACTTTGGCCATAAGCACTGATGACAGAATCAAATTCAGTTTAAATGCTACGAATACTGGTACAAATACAACTTACCTCGTGACTGTCAATCAAGGCTCTGTAAGCCCAAGTGTTGGAACGTATGGACAAAATATAGCCTTCACGATGCAACCGGGTTCAGCAGGTCAAGGTAATGTAATCGTAACTTTAACTGATTCTCAAAGTCCGGCTTGCAAAGAACAAATTACAATTACAGATCCGAAAACTTGCAGTACAGCAAGTGCGTGTGTAATTGATAATCCCGGATTGAAAAACATAACTTGTCATGACAATGGTACGCCATCAACGGCAATAGATGATTATACAACATTCATTCTAAATCCGACAGGTGTCGGTAATTTGGATGGATACACGGTTGAAGTACTAAGTATCGGATTTTCAGTAACACCGACAGCTGCAAAATATGGTGCGGATCAAATTTTTACACTAAAGTTAGGTTCAGCTTCTGCCAAGAAAATAAAATTAAAAATCACAGACAATATTAACCCAGATTGTTCTTTCGAAATTGAAATTTTATCAAATGGCACTTGTTCTAATTGTACAAATCCACCATGTGCTCCGATAAATGTGATTAAAAATTAAAATATTTTAAAAAGTAAATAGTGTGTCCGGGGGATACCTTAGCTTTCGAGGCAAAGCGGGTATCCTCTTTTTTTTTGATGTAATTATTATTGTTGAGTTGTATGAAAACCAAATTGATAACATAAAAATTATTTACAACTCAAAAAGCGTTTCACATTCAATAATACAAATTTAAATTAACCATTTTGATGCAAATTCAATTTTGATTTAAAATAATTTGGTTTATTGATGCATAAATCTTAAAAAAGCAATACTACCATATTTGTTGATTCTAATATTCTCTGCAAAAGAAAGTTGGCGAAGACAATTAAGACATTTACTTACTTTGCTCAAAATCAAGATTTTTTTTGTTCCCAAAGCCAATGAAGATTTTTCTCTGGATTTTCTCTTTTTAGTAACTGATAGACAAGCGTTAACAACTTTTAGCTATGTTTAATTATATATACAATCAATGAGTGAAATATGAAATAAGGCATTGATTTCAACTCAATCGATTTTTAGTATTTTCTAACTTGTTTGGGTTCTTTTGTAGAGCCCTTTTTTAGTTATTAATTTATTTGGTTTCCTCCATGAGCAGTCAATACTAAAAAACAAAATAAAAACTTTATTTTTCTGCCACTGCTTTATGCCATTTGTTTCCAACAAAAATGTAGATCATAAAAGGGTTTATTCTTTTTAAACTTGTTAGATCTTAATCCCACAACATTGCAATTTAATTGGACAAATATTTCTTAGAATCAAGAATATTCTTTATATTTGATCAAATTTTCATTTTAAATACAAGTTTTATGAAGAACTTATATTTCTTATCATGTTTCCTTTTAAGCTCTTTCATTGGTTTGAGCCAATCAAATCAATACATATTGAATATTCACATAAGCGATAAAACCGGAAGTCCTGTCTCTGGAAAATATGTTGTTATCATAAAAGAAAATAATATTGTTAAAATCCAAACCGGCAATGACGGCGTTGCAAGAGACACTTCTCTCCTTAAACCGGGTTACACTGCCACTTACACGGTAAGTATTGAAGATCCCTGTTTGAATGCACCTTACACCACCATCGTAAAAACTTACCCGGGCATTGAAGATATAAAGTACACATTATGCAATAAAACCATTGCAGATTTGTGCAAAGTCAGCTTTAAAGCCTTTTCTGCTGATGCAAAGAACACCACCTTCACATTTCTGGCTGAACCTCAGGATCCAAATAACAAATATTCTTGGGATTTTGGAGATGGCACCAATGCTGAAGGTTCAAAGGTTCAGCACACTTATTTAAAGTCAGGGGTTTATACGGTTACAATAAAAATGGTTACTGCTAATGGTTGTGTTGCTGTTTATTCTGAAAAATTAACTATTGGATCAACCACAACTACACCCAACCCTTCCACACTTTCATGCACTTGTTGTGCAACTATGGATATCTCACTTGCACCTGACACAAAAGATGTCTACGTATTCAAAGCCAAAGCAGGCTTTGCGAATGCACTCTTTT
>JAEUUM010000589.1 GCA_016787375.1 Saprospiraceae bacterium | reverse complement strand
TTACCCCTGCTTTTGACCGTTACAATAATTGCATTGGTTTTAATGAAATAGACATCAATGAATTGGCTTAATTTTAAATGATTTTTTGTTTTTGTAAATCAATCCTCCGGTGGCTTAACATCATTCAAAAACCCATCATATTTAACCTCTGTGGCTCTTTCAATAAAAACCTTACCTGAAAGCCTGGTCGTTTCTTCGTCCGTACCAAATAGCTTATAACAGGCAATCATTAAGGTAGGGTTATCAGATTCAAGCATTTTATTTCTCAACTTGATTTTCTGATTGATTCGGTTTGCTTCCAGTTCCTTTTTAATGGTGTTTGATTCGTGCAAATCATAACCGTAAAAGGTAGACTTAACACATGGTAAAAATGAAATTACTTCCTCAATCCAAATTAATTTATGTTCTTGAATTACCGACAAAGCAAGTTTTTCAAGGGCTTCTTTATCGTATGCCATTGATTTTATTATTATGAAAATTATACCGAACGGTATTTAAAAACTTTGCCCGGACGGGCTAAATTAAACTGATTATTGACTGCTATCAGGGAGCATAATATTATGCAAAGATACAATTTTTTAGCCAATCCCTTTTTCAATCAATTGGCGCAAAAGTTTCAACCTGTTGAGATATGGCAAAAAAGTAGGATTGTTCAAATTGGCTTTGACTGTTTCTAAACTAACATCAATAAATGTTTCAAAATTACTTACAGTCATAAAAGAATCTAATTTTATCGGTTGTGTTGGGAATGTAATACTTGCAAAGTAGTTTTCAAGTTCTGCAATATCATTGCTCCAATCCTGGAGGTGTTCATTTTTATGGAGTTCAGTTTTGAACACCTCAACTTTTGGCAATTGTGCAAGGTGTTTAAATAAAATGTTTTCTTCAGGGGTAACTTCAGTAATTACAATTACCTTTTTAATTTCAGGTTTCGATACCTCACTTCCCTATACAAAACTTGCTAAAGATATTATCCAACAGGTCATCGACGCCAATTTGACCGGTGATGGTGCCTATGTGGTGCAGTGCATTGCGAATATCCATAGCTATAAAGTCGCCTGTTACTCCTGATTGGATATTGGATACCGCCTGCTCAAGACTATCTTTGGCACCCGTTAATGATTCGAGATGCCTTGTATTGCTGATAATTGTTGATCCAACCGAAACAAATCCTGATTTGACAAGGTCAGTTAAGCGATGCATCAAATGTGGAATATTCATTTTATGGATTGCTGAGGCGGTAATGATGTTTTGCAACGGTAAATGTTCACTTACAAATTGCTCAGGTTTGGTATAAGGATTCAGATCCATTTTATTTGCGATAACCAATGTCTTGTCTATTGGGTGATTCAAACTTTGCAGATCCTTTTCGACATCTTGGGGTGAACATTGAATAACATCGAATACATATATCAGAATAGATGCTTTGCTTGCCTTTTCATAGGTTTTTTTAACACCAATGGCTTCAATTTGGTCCTGTGCTTCCCTTATACCGGCTGTATCAATCAGTCGAAACTGGATACCATCGAGTGTGAGTATTTCTTCTATCGTATCACGCGTTGTTCCGGCTATTTCAGAAACAATTGCCCTCTCTTCATTCAATAA
>JAEUUM010000551.1 GCA_016787375.1 Saprospiraceae bacterium | reverse complement strand
TGATCAAATGTCCCGATACCGGAAGTAGTGATAACCTGCGCTGCGTAAGATGCATTGTTATTGTCAGCCTCACTGTATAAGTAGCTTCCTCCCTGGCTAGTGGCAGAAAATAAAATTTCATCGTTTTTAAAAGTGGTGGGTTTCAAGGTTACAGTTGCGCCGTTGCTCAACTGCCAAGTTATGGTCCCCAAAGAGGAATTCCTCTCCTCTTTTACAACACTCCCTTTTACAGGCATTGTCTGCATTAATGGGACTGTTGAAACTTTATCAACATAAGGCTCAAGTCTTAACTCTTTAGCAGTGTTAACCAAATTGAGCACTTCTGCTTCTGTGGGAAGTTTAATTTCAGGTTTTTCGGGAGAAGTGATAACCACAATTCTATTTTCATCTGTAATGAACCTCCTCGCACAAGCATTTACATCTTCGATGGTAATGGTCGGTAAGATAGATTTAACAACATCTAGTTCTTGGGTAGGACTCAAAAATGGAGCTTGATCGAGGAAATGATATACAATACCCATTACAAGATTTCTGGATAGTGTTTTATCTTTTTCTTTGTAACCAGACTCAACAGACTTTTCAATCTGCTTTTTCATTCGCTCCAGTTCTGTTTGAGTGAACCCGAATTTTTTTACCCTTTCATTTTCCTCCAATACTGTTTTAAGGGCAGTCATTGCTCCACCATCTCTTGTTGATGCAAATGAAGTATATTTTGCTGTACTTCCAACATCTGAACCGTAAGAAGAAAAAGCAAAACTAAACGGTGGTTCAGGTCGTTGTGAAATTTCACCAAGTCTTGCATTAATCATTTGATTGTAAAGATCAAAAATGAAACTTTGTCTGTAATCCTTTATGTTGACGGGTTTTTGGTAATCGTGGTTGTACATAATTTGTACGGTTGTAGAGCTCGCCTCCTTATCACTGCAAATAGATACCAGAGTATTTTTGTGTTTTGGCACTTCAAACTCTTTACGTGGCCTTGGATTTGATGGGTTTTTTAAAGCTGAAAATCTTGACTTAATGTGATTTTCAACCGCGTCGAGGTCAAAATCACCTACAATCACCAACGCCATTAGATCCGGTCTGTACCAATCTCTGTAAAACCTTTTAAAGTTATCATATGGAGCTTTGCGTATAATATCCATTTGCCCGATTGGAAGCCTGTTTGCATATTGTGAACCTGCATAGATAACAGGGAAATAACGATTTTGCATTCTTTGACTTGGACTTAGTCTTGTTCGCCATTCGGATTCTACTACACCTCTCTCTTTGTCAATTTCTTCATTTTCAAAAGAGACACCTCCTGCCCAATCTTCCATTACAAGTAGGCCTTTATCAAAAATCTCTTTATCGTCCGTCCTGACTTCAAGCATGTATACTGTTTCGTCAAATGAAGTAAACGCGTTAAGGTCGGCACCAAATTTGGTTCCTGTTTTTTCAAGATAATTGACCAATTCATTTTTTTTAAAATTCTTGGATCCATTGAAACACATGTGTTCTACAAAATGCGCGATACCTTGTTGGTCATCATCTTCGACAATAGATCCTGCTTTGAGTGCCAGTCTGATTTCACATCTCTTTTCTGGTTTGGCATTCTTTAGCAGGTAATATTCCATGCCATTTGGCAATTTACCAAGGCGAACACCTTCGTGAAATGGAATAGATGCATTCTGCTGCAAACTTCCTATTAATTGCGCTTTAACAGAGGTAACAGCTGCTACGACCCAAACTGCCAATAGCACTGGGATAAGGTTTTTTTGATTGATTTTCATAATTGGATAATAGTTAAGGTACAAAATTACAATTCAAAGAACGAGTTGAAATTATTTTTCATGTCTTTTTACTAATATTTTCTACAAAAACACCTATTTAATGTACTAAATAGAAAAAATATCAATTGACTGACATACCTTGTCTCAACATTAAACGTCAAGTATTGTTATGGGTAAAAATTTCTTTAATGTCTGATAATACAGTTTTAAGACTCACAAATTTATCAAAATATTATGATCACATAAAGGCTGTCGATGAGTTGAATCTCAGCGTCAAAACAGGCGAAATATTTGGTCTGCTCGGACATAATGGCGCTGGAAAGAGTACAACCATGCGTATGATTATGAGTTTGATAAAACCTACTTCAGGCAATATTGAAATTTTTGGACTAGACCTTTCAAAAAATCGCGAGAAAATACTTGCTAATATCGGGTGCATTATCGAAAAACCCGACTTTTATCCTTGGCTGAGCGCAAAGACCAATCTGGAGATGTTTGCAGATTTTAGCAGGAAAAAGATTGACAAATCGCAAATATTTAAAACACTTGATTTAGTTGGCCTTTCTGACAGAGCAAATGACAAAGTAAAAACTTACAGTCATGGGATGAAACAACGACTTGGACTCGCCCAAGCCATTGTGCATGACCCCGAAATGATTATTCTGGATGAACCCTCAACCGGACTTGATCCCAAAGGAATAATTGAACTTCGAGAATTAATTCTTCATTTAAAAAATGACCTTCATAAAACTGTAATTTTATCAAGCCATATTTTAAGTGAAGTTGAATTAATAGCTGACAGCATGGCGATAATACACAAGGGGAAAACCATCACTGAAGGAAGAGTTGCTGACTTGCTTTCAGATGAAAACATGATGGTCAGATTTTTTATTTCTAACCC
>JAEUUM010000550.1 GCA_016787375.1 Saprospiraceae bacterium | reverse complement strand
CATCATTAACACCTAATGCTATTAGCGCACTGATACTTTGGTTTTTCTCTTTGAGAAGCTCATCTAATGCATTTGCCTGAGGAATTGTTCTTGGAAAACCATCAAAAATAAACCCTTCTACCTCAGGGTGAGCTTCAAGTTTATTTTTCATCATTCCTATAGTAACTTCATCCGGTACGAGCTGACCCTTGCTCATGTAATCCTTTGCAAGTAAACCGAGTGGAGTATTGTTGCCCATTTCATATCTAAAAAGATCCCCGGTAGATATGTGAAGCAAGTGGTATTTTTCGACAAGTTTGGCAGCTTGAGTTCCTTTGCCGGATCCCGGAGGACCAAATAAAATCAAATTGAGCATAACTAATAAGATAATGATGAAACAATAGCTACTTACTCAACTTGAAAAAGCTGGTAAGTTTAATTGATTGATTAGTTAAGCGCGTGTCGATTATCGACTGATTACATCCCTTGCACCGGCAATTTTTGGAAACCAATATTCATCTTTGCTTATATTGGTTTTAATAATGCCATTGCTATTGGTGCTATGAATTACGGTTATTCCTTCTTCATTGTTTGAAACGACCATAGCTACATGAAATATCCTTCCCCCATCCGAACGAGAGAAAAATATCAAATCTCCAGGTTCTACATCTTTCAAATTCTTATGTTTTCCGTCTTGAATCTGGGTACCTGAGTTAGCAGAAAGATCAATATCGAAATTTCTGAACAAATACCCTGTAAATCCGGAACAGTCAAAACCTGTCGAAGGCTCTTTACCACCAGAGCGGTATTTCATTCCTTCATATTGTTTTCCAAGGACAACAACTTCTCTTCGTATTTGCTCTTCAGTGAGAGAACTGCTGGTTGCTGGTCCTCCTCCTGCTGAGTATGTTATACCGGCCGGATAGTCAGAGGCTCTTAACGGCGCTTCTTTGAATGCTGCGCACGAAACCAAAACTATGGCCATTAACAATATTTGAATCCTCATTTGCTTTTCTCTCATTTGTATATATCGGTTTTCCAGAATGCTTTTAGACTTAAACTTTTCTTGTCGCAATGATACACATTAGTTTATTAAACAATGTATAAAATTTCGTAATATTTATAATTCAATTTGAAATGCCAAATTAATGGCATACAAATTTATTGTTAAAACTATTTAATTATGATTAGACCATACTAAAATGATCTTGATCGTTCAACGCCGGAAAATCTTGCCTGAATGTATCTTGAGCGTGTTTGTCAAGTACCACTGTCACAACTGTCTCTTGATCCTCACAGGTAGCTAATGTTCTGCCCAAATAATCCAGACACATGGTATTTCCGTCATACACAAGACCTTTACCATCAACACCTATTCGATTGACTCCTGCCACGTAACATTGATTTTCGATGGCCCGTGCAGCGAGCAGCGTTTTCCAAGCAAAAGTTCTTACCCCAGGCCAGTTGGCTACAAACAAAAGTAAATCATAACCTGTCGTATTTCGTGACCATACCGGAAACCTTAAATCATAGCATATCAAAGGGCATATTTTCCAGGATTTTATTTCAATTTCCAGTCTCTTTTGACCGGGTTGGAAATGTTTGTGTTCGTTTCCATAGGTAAACAAATGTCTTTTATCATAGTAGTTTACCGAACCATCCGGTTGAACAACATAAAGTCTGTTATAGCATTTGTTTTGCTCTTTGACAATTATCGAACCAATTAATGTTGCATCAATTTTATATGACTGATCTTTCATCCAGGTTACAGCTTGACCATCTTGTTCCTCTGCCAATGAAGTATCCATGGAAAAACCTGTGGTGAACATTTCAGGCAAAACAACTACATCTGTCATTCCAGACAAGTCATTTAACTTGGTTTCGAATTTATTTAAATTTTCACTGATATTCTGCCATATCAGATTTGATTGGATGAGAGTTAAACGCAAAGTTTGCATGGTTACTTCAGATTTTGATTTTACAACACAAGATGTGTTTTGAATCAGCAAAGTCCATTAAATGACAAAACAGGCATAAAAATTATGCCTGTTTTGTCTATTAACAACTTATTAACCTTGATTTTGGTTACGAAGCGCTCTAGGAATTTCGATTGATGCCACCGGAATTGCCGGAGGGTTTGTAATTTCGATACCGTCATTTACTTGAATATCTCGTACTCTTAAAGTACCACCAAGCTCCATCGAAGATATGTCAGCAAACAATTCATTCACCAACTTATCAGGAGTTGTTTTAACGTCTATTACTCTTAGCTTTTGAACAAATTTGCCACCAACCTTTACTCCAGGTGATGTTCCTTTAAATCTTAGTGGAATTTTACACTTAAAAGTTTGACCATCTACCAACTCGAGCAAGTCGATGTGCTCAATTTTTTCAGAGATTGGATGAAACTGTGTTGATTTAAGGATACACTTATGTGTTTTGCCTCCAAGTTCTACATTCAAAATTTTGAAATCAGGTGAATAAATCACATACCTGAAGGCAACTGGGTCAGCTTCGAAATGTATTACATCTTTTCCGCCATAAATTACACCCGGAACCATGCCGTTGTTCCTTGAAGATTTTGCCGCTGTAGATCCAACTTCGGCTCTGGTGTTTGCTTTAATGATTACTTTTTCCATTGGAAAACTAAATTTTAGGGTTTAAAAACCGCCTTTTGTCAAAAATGAACGCAAATATACGACATTTTTTATAAAACACACAATACCAAACAATAAAATAATTTTACTATTCTACAAAAAGTGCAGAAATTGATCTGTGCTCATGGGTGTTTCTTATGGCTCTGGCAAAAAGTTGGGCTGAAGAGAGTACCTTTATTTTAGGTGAAATTTGTTTCAAGGGAATGGTATCGGTCACGAAAATCTCCTCGATTTTAGACGAAGCTATGTTTTCATAAGCTTTGCCCGAAAGCACCGGATGGGTAATAAATGCCCTGACAGAGGTAGCGCCATGGTCAAGTAACATATCTGCAGCTTTACAAAGTGTGCCTGCCGTGTCTATGATATCATCAACCAATATGACATCTTTTCCTTTTACATCACCAATTACCGTCATACCTGCTACTTCATTGGCTCTCTTTCTATATTTATCACAAATAACCATGTCTCTCTCAAAATGCTTGGCATAAGCCCTCGCTCTTTTAACACCTCCAACATCAGGCGAGGCAAAAACCATATCTGGTAAGGTCAATTTTTCTATTGCCGGAATAAATATTGCTTCACTCTTTAAATGATCTACTGGAATATCAAAAAATCCTTGCAATTGATCTGCATGCAAATCCATGGTCATGATCCGATTTGCCCCGGCCTTCTCGATCAAATTAGCAAGTAACCGAGCTGAAATGGGCACCCTTGGCTTGTCTTTCCTGTCTTGCCTAGCATAGCCAAAATAAGGAATTACTGCCGTTATATATCCGGATGAGGCGCGTTTGGCAGCATCAATGAACAACAATAACTCAAGTAGGTTATCTGCCGGAGCAAAAGTTGATTGAATGTAAAATACATACGCTCCTCTTACAGATTCATTAATCACTGGTTGCATTTCACCATCACTAAACCTGAGCAGGCTACTATCGCTCAATGCATATCCGTAATAATCTGCTATTTTTTCAGCAAGTGGTTTAGAAAAAGTACCTGAAAATAATTTGACTTCCATAATTTGGGTTGTATGTTATTAACTGCTGAGCACAAAGGTAAAAATTAAGAATTTCTTTACAACCATAAATTATATAAAGTATATCTTTTATTTTCAGAAGTCACCTTCATCAATACTCAGGCATTATATATCCAGGATGCATATTATTATTTTAGATAAGCTCAAACTTTTATTTTGTTCTAAGCAAAAAACAATCATTTAATTTGTTTAATCAACTTAATTGTTGCCTTAAGTTAGGCTGCTTATTTTTATCAAAAAAATATCGAAAAATATTATTGTAAAAAGTACACTTTCTATATTTTTACACAACAAAATCAATAATCTGTAAATAATTAAACGTTTTTACTATGAAAAGAAATTTACTTTTAATCGCTTTCGGTGTTTTACTATCCCTGAGTTTAAATGCACAGTGTCCGGTTACATTGCAACTTGACGACTCTGCGAACAAAGCTGTTTTGCAAGCATCATTCAAAGGTTCATATAATGGTTGGGCAACCACAGTTCCGGGTTATGATGATGGAACAAACGGTGACGCTGTTGCAGGTGACCACATTTGGTCCCTCGTTGTAGATGCTGCACCAAGTGCTTCTTTTGAGTGGGGAGCTGTCAACGAGAATGATCAGTGGCTACTTATTGGGAACAACCCTTCTTTTACAACTGATGCTGCATGTGGTGTGACTGGTCAAACCATTTACGTAATTCCTGCAGTGAAAACAAAAGTTGATGTGACCCTTACCGTTATTGACCCAAATAACGATTACGGATCAATAAGTATCAAAGGTGCATACAATGGTTGGTCAAGTGAGGTAGCCTATGATGATGGCACAAACGGTGATGCTGTTGCTGGAGATCACGTTTGGACTAGAGTAGTGCAGGCTGAGGTAGATGGTGCTTATGAGTGGGGTGCGGAGAGAACTGATTGCGGAGGTGGCTCATGGATTATCCAAGGCCCCAACAAAAAATTCTCCCTTGATGCAGGTGGTGCGGTTTCAGGCGAAACTTCTTACTCTTCTCCTCTCCAAGGTACCAAGTACAATGTAATTTTTAGGGTTGATATGTCTAATGAAATTGTTAACTCAACAGGTGTACATGTAGCCGGAAACTTCCAAAAATGTGCCTGGACTAAAAACGTTTTGAAAATGGAGCCTGATCCTAACCATGCAGGTGTCTATACCATCACAACTCAAATTGCTGCAGGTAAGTATGCATACAAATACTTTAACGGTGATGGAGGCGATGATTTCGCTGAAGCGAATAGTAACTCGCCAGACCCACTTGTATTTGTTACTGATAGCTGTGGTGAGGCAAACGGAATTGGGCAATCAAACAGAACACTCGACCTAACGGGTCTAAGCAAAGATACTGTACTTAATGCTTACTTCTTTGAGTCTTGTGACGCGTCACTTGTAAAGACGAAAGATTTGAACGTGTTAAATGGTGTATCATTTAGCCCAAATCCATTCAGCCAAAGCACTTTGGTGAAATTTGAGAATGCCAATAATGATGTTTTTAGCATTACTCTTAGTTCAGTGACCGGTGCTAATGTTTACAATGTTGATGGTATTCAAGGTAACAGTTACTTATTGGATAAAGCTGATCTAAAATCAGGTTTATACTTTGCGACGTTAAAAAACCAAAAAGGTGAATTCGTTACTAAAAAATTAGTCATTGAATAATCGATTATAGCAACTTAAAAAAAGCAACTTCATGTTTGGAGTTGCTTTTTTTATCTGTGGTTT
>JAEUUM010000530.1 GCA_016787375.1 Saprospiraceae bacterium | reverse complement strand
AAAATTATGAAAATCTATCCATGCATTTTCAGCATTCAAATTTCCACATGCTCCATCTGTGATATTTCTATTACAATCAACTTTCGTCCTTCGCAAATTACAAATTATCAAATGAGGTCGGCAACCCGTTAAATTGTAGAGGGCTGTGTCAATTTGTCTCGCAAGCTCAATTGTTCTGCTGTCAAGATCAAAGGTCGGAGAATTACAAGTTCTGTTAGGGATACTGTCAGGAGCGACAAGTCCACCGTGAGGCACAGAAATTATTATAGGTAATGAGCCAATATGGTATTGAGTGTAATTGTTAACGCCAAATACTACTTGCGCATTTACATGAAAGCAAGAAATGATCAAACCCAGAAAAACGAAGAATTTTTTCACTTTTGTAAGTAAATGGTGAATATTTTCATTGTTTATAGCTTTGATGTTTAAACTCATATCAAGCT
This sequence comes from Saprospiraceae bacterium, assembly GCA_016787375.1. Taxonomy (GTDB): domain Bacteria; phylum Bacteroidota; class Bacteroidia; order Chitinophagales; family Saprospiraceae; genus JAEUUM01. The sequence goes on along the minus strand of JAEUUM010000530.1, from coordinate 6,192 downwards.
CTTATCTACAAAGTTTATTTTTACCTTTCTAACGCTTTTGTAATTTAACGATTCGATTCGTTTACATATTGAAGTCCAAATCTATGAAAATTACTTAGTCTTCATAAAGCGTTTGTATTATCTGTCATTTGCTTTTACCTTAAAATTAGAAATTTGTAAAAATCTGTATCTGTTTTCAAAAAGTAAATACCATTGCTAAATTGTGAGACTTCTATTTTATCCTTAGAAAAATACGTTTCTTTCCAAAGAGTTTTTCCAAGTGTATTAATTATTTCGAGTGTTTTGGTGTTCTTTGGAATATTGATAAAGTCAACAGCCGGGTTGGGATAAATGGGTAAAGCTTTGGAAGGATGATTTACGATGGTTTGTTCCGTTCCAGTTGTATAATCATAGCACATTGTTGATTGCCTCCTTGCATCGTGTTGAAACATCAGCCAATCCGGGCCATTGCCTGTACCCAAATTTACCATATAAGCCCGACCATAATTGTTTTTGATTGTAGGACTCGAGACACCCCAGCCTCCAACAAAGAACGCTTCAAGCATTCCATCACCATCAAAATCTGCAATAAGTGGGGCATGATTGATATCAAAGGGCGATTTTCCATATTGAGCCGCAACATCCATGTTAAAAATTTCAGAACCATCTTTACCATTTAGGGCTATAAATTCCCCTGCGTATGTTCCGAATAAAACATCAAGAAATTCATCACCGTTTATATCTGAAAGGACAACCCCTCTAAAATTGTAAGAACTACCGGGCTCATCATATTCCCATTTGAGTGATCCATCATGGTTCAAGGCAATAACCTTGTACCAGCTTGTAAATACAACTTCACATTCACCATCATTGTCTATGTCCCCTACAACCGCAGGTGCTGATACTGCTCCAGGTCCCTGGTAAGTCCATTCTATCGTACCGTCTTCTCCATTAATACAATACAGATTGCTGTTGTACGAACCAACCAATAGCTCCGGCTTCTGGTCATTGTCAAAATCAGCTATCGCTGTACCATGGTAAATATGTCCGTGAATGGGTATTGACCATATTTTCTCTCTGGTTTTCCCATTAAATGCATAAAGGCTGTCCATGTTATCGAATTCCCAGGTTCCTACAACGAAGTCAAGTTGTCCGTCATCATTTACATCAACTATTGTAGGAGCAGTTTGAATCCATGAATTCAAATCAACTGGTAAATTCCATAGTAGAGCACCTGATTCAGCATCTAAACACCTTACCCAACCCAGGAATTCTCCATGAAGGATTTCGAGTTTACCATCATTGTTAAGATCAGCTATTGTTGGTGGAGAATCACTGCCTTTGGTATTGGCCTGCCAAATTATTTGACCTGTTTTACCGTTGAGGCAAAAAGTTTTCGGCGTACATGAACTTGCTATAATGACCTCAACTTGGCCATCAATATTTACATCGTAGATAAGTGGTGCCACATCATTGCAACCCTCATCAGGCGGTACATTTGGGAAAAAACTCCAAAGCAAACTCCCATCCTCAGCATTTAAAGCATAAATACCACCATCATTACGGTAACAGCCAAAGACTATTTCATGTTTTCCGTCTCCATCCAAATCTGCGGCGGCAGCCATACCTGCTGAAAAGGATTTGGTATCAAAGAACCATTTAACCGTAGGGTTCTGAGCAACCAACAAATTAAATAAAAAGAAGAGGACAGTTGTCAATAGTAGCTTATTTGGGATCATGATTTTTAAGATTTATAATAATTCCAACAATCTGTTATTTTGCGAATTGCAATTCTAAATGATTTTGTACCAAAGAGGCTTTATTGAATTCGCCTTAAAGTTCTGTGCTAAAGTAAATAAAATACATGTTTTTTCAATCTTTAAATTCGAGAAAGAAATTCACCCTAAGATATTTCTTAAATCGAAGTCAGATAAATTGGTAAATCTACCCGGTCTAGTGTGTTGCTGGGAGACATGGACGTTGATTTAAAATTCCTCAAAGCCGGTTTAACTTTCATTCCTCAGTTATTGAGTGTTTAAAATCGGAAGTAGTTTTATTTTGTTTCTATTTCAAATATTTTGTTCCCATACTCACCTAAGTAATGTTTTAGAATTTTTTCATACACTTTGTAACCATCGTCTACATTGGTAAAAATTATCAATCCTTGCCGAGTCTTTGGGAGAGCAAATACGATGGTTTGACAGCCCTTGTCAGCACCACCATGAGATAAAGCATATTCTCCATTGCCAAAATCATACAATTCAAATCCCAGTCCGAAATGTTTTCCACTTTTTGTTTCGACTTGATTTGTAACCATCTCTTTAAATACCTGCTCATTTAAGCCATCTTTATTCATGACGCTGACCAAGAATTTTCCGTAATCTTCAATGGTTGTCAATAGATTGTCAGCGCCGTTTGCAGTTTTATTTTTTTCTGTTTTGTAGGCAATACCTTTACTGTCATAGCCTATTGCAAATCTCGAACTATCCGTTTCGCTGTCCCAATAATATTTTGTGTCGGTCATTTTTAATGGCCTGAAAATCAATTCACTTGCTAATTCGTTGAGTGATTTGTGAAATTTTGCTTCTAACGCCTTCCTCAAATATTCAAAACCTTCACCTGAATATTGATATTTCGTTCCTGGTTTAAATTCAAAATGGAGTTTTCCGTCTTTGTTGTTTCCACGCCAGTTGGCAAATCCGGTTTGATGGGTTAAAATGTGTCTTGTGGTAAGTACCTTTGAATTCTTGTCCTTTGAAACATCCGGGTCAGTCCAAAATCTGTATATGGGTTCATCTAATTTCCATTTGCCTAAACTAACTAATTTTAGAGCGACCATGGCCGTAATGGGTTTAGTCAGTGAAGCAACATTAAATATGGTGTTATAAGGCGCAGTTATTCCTTTTTTAAGCTCCCCAAAGACTTTTATTTGTTGTAATTTGCCATCTTTTATAACCCCAATTCCCAAAGTAGGCACGTTGTTTTCTAATAACCACTTTCCTATTTGGGCATCGTTATCAAAAATAGCAGATTGGTAGTTAGCAACATCCGTATTCTGATGATCATAACTAAAACTTTTATTTAATTTCCAAATTCCATTTTCTAAAAGCCATACGTGCGTAAATTTTGCTGAACTAGCATAGTTTTCTTTCTCTCCTGCGAGCGTTTCATAAAATTTATGATTTCCTGTTTGAATGGCTCCATACAATACTTTTTTCGTATACAAGGGGTAAATCTCCGTACTTCCTATAACCAATTCCCTTCTTGATTGGTACGTTAAAGGAGATTTACATAAGCCATTTCGCAAATTATATAAAAATTCAGGTTTGAGTGAAATACTGTCTTTGTCATGAAAAAATTCAAATTTTTCGCTCAATAAGTTCTCAAATTGCGAAATATCGCAAGTGTTGAAACCGATGTTAAAGAGTAAACTATCATTAGAAAGGATGGTCTTGTATAAATCTGAATCATGGTTGACCTGAGCTTGTAAAAAATGATTTGTCAGGAAAAATGTAAGTACAATTATAATTCGCATGGTTTTTATTCTAGTTTTTTCATTTTGTGAAATATTTTTGGAACCACTCGTCCTGGTCAAAGTCCTTGGCAGAAGCGTCAATTTGATGATCGGGGTCTATTTTTGAATACAATATTTCAAGAGATTCATATTCTCTCCAACTTATGATATTAAATCCCGCTTTATGAAGTTGTGCACCACAAACTCCCATACCAATTTGATATTTTTTGTTCTCAGCGTATCTGTTACCATCATAAATGACATGATTTCCACAAGCTGCACTAACATCCATCATGATTGCGAGCTCAATGTCATTGTCTTGTGCAATTTGAAGCATTTTCTTAGAAGCTGCTATCATTTTTTCACTCCAATCAATACCTGAAGTTGTTAAAACCCTGGCTTTACCTTCCAAAACATCCAATCCATTCCCTCCATAAATGTCACACATTTCCCGTGGAGTGCCAAATGCAAAATCTTCAGGGCAAAATTGGAAAAATTTTATGTTTTCATAATTCAGGAGTTTTAACACACTTAAATATTCTCCATAGTTATCACCATTTACTCCACATTTAACACCAAGCAAACAGGCACTTACCAGAATCCTTAATGGATCCTCCTTAGTGGGTATTCTTAAATTTTTTAAATATTCTTTATCAGGCATGTCTTAGTTCTGTTTTAATTTTTTTTAAGTCGGGCGTCTTACTGACTGGTGGCTTATCTTTTGTTCAGTAACGTCGGGCCTGGTGTTCTTGTAACCAAGTAAGAAAAAGTAAGCATTGTTCAGTCGGCAGCATATTAAGTACCTTTGATAGAATGTTAATTTCAATCTAAGACAGGGTTTTGTGTTCTGATTGTCGATTTTGCTTTGTAAAATAAATTTAAATTAATGCAACTTACCCAAATTAAAAATGTCGCAAAACTTATTTTCTGAATGATTGGCAAATAAATCAATAGTCCCTTGGTGTAATAAATGAAGGTATTTACACCAACCAATAAAATGTTCAAAAGTCCAAACACAAAAAGTCTGTACCATTTGGTTTTGTAAAGTCCAATAAAAGTACCAATTAACGCAATTAAGCCAAATAATGTAGCCAGGTTTGTTATCAAATCATGATTGATGTTTGTGAACAAAAAGGAAGCTATGGTCATTGAAATAATCCCGGAAATTTGAATCAAAACATTAAGTTTATTTCCAAGATTAATGTGGCTTGGCAACAATATCCAAAACATTGCAAGTGTTAAACATAGTACAAACAATCCTGCCAGAGCAATTGGCTTTGACGGGTTGGGTTCACCATTGATCGCTTTTTCATTAAGTAAATTGCACCAATAATTATTTATCCAGCTGAATCCTGTGGAATTATGATCAACCTGCGATCCACCGGGATAAAATAATGTTGCTACAAAGTATAGACCAAAGAAAATTAAAACGCCTATAACTGGTATTAACAATAACGTGTATCTTTTATCGGTTTGCTCCTTCAAAATTGCTATTGTTTTTTCTTATCGTAGTATGGAGTCCAACCTTCCCATTTCCAGGGTATGCATGTATTACCAAGAATAAATTCTAACAGTGGTTGAAAAATTTCTTCACCATTTTCACTATTTGTCATGATTATCACCGAAGTTTTTTTATCGGGGTAATTAATGTTGTAATTCCTCCAGGAGCCTCCGTTTCCTTCCTTAAAAAATGCCTTTTGGTTACCACATGTGAACAAGCCCCATCCAAGTCCATAAGATAAGCCTATTTTATCATTTTCATTGGTTGTGTCACTTGTTATTGGCGGAAACTGAGTAACGGAATGAATTGCTATTTGGGGGGAAATCATTGTTTTGAAACTTTCCTTACTCAGCCCATTTAGCTGCATAATATTTTCGACAAATTTTGAGTAATCAGAAATTGTGGTAACCAAGGATCCTCCGGCAACAGGTTCGGTTCGTTTTTTCTTGACATCAATCATTCCATTTTCTAAATGACCTACCGCGACATTTTCATCACCAAATGAGTTATGCCAAATATATCCCGTTCTGCTCATACCAAATGGCTTGAAGATTTTTTCTACAGCCAACTCATCGATATTTTTATGGGTGATTTCTTCAATAACTAATTGAAGTAGCTTAAAGCCTTCTCCTGAATAAGCATATTTTGTTCCGGGATTAAAGTAAATTCTTAGCACTCCTAATGTATCTAAATTGCCATCAAAGGGGTTGTACCACCGGACATTTGGAAGTCCGGTAGTGTGGTTTAAGCACATTCTTGCTGTTATTGATTTCCATCTGTCATCGTTCTGTAAATCTGAAAAATACTCGTAATCAGGGATTGGTTTTAAGAGATATTCATACAGTGGTCTGTCTAATGTTAAAATTTTTTCTTCAATTAATTTGCTCACTAAAAATCCGAAAACAGCTTTACTGAATGAGGCACCATAGATAATAGTAGAGGTATCCATCAATGCGTTTTTGGCTTTGTTGCTTAAGCCAAATGATTTTTCGTAAACTACTTTATTGTTGTTGATGATAGCCAGATTCAAGCCATGAACATTGGCTGTGTCCATAAGTTTTCTCACTGTTTTGTCTATTTCAGTAGCTGAAATTACAGCGCCATCAAGTCTTTTAATATTTTGTGCAAATCCCAAGTTGCAACTGAGTATAAGGCCAAGTGCTAAAAATATGTGTCTCATTAAGTATGTTTCATTAGT
>JAEUUM010000527.1 GCA_016787375.1 Saprospiraceae bacterium | reverse complement strand
AAGAAAACAAGAACAACAAAAATAGAGAAAGCACAACAAAATATTGTTCACAAGAAATGTCCACCTTTTGCTTTTAAGCATTTTCGAATTCGTTCGGGCATTGAGTCTACCAGTTTTATACACAAATCTTGATCAATAAGATTCCATTCCTCTTGAAGGCGATCGATCAATGCTATTTTCGAATACATTGGTTTAGAACCAAGTTTTTTGTCCAAAATTGACCAAAGCATCTCTATCGGGTTTAAATCTGGGCTCTTTGGAGCCCAGTTGAGTACATTGAGTTTTAATTTACTAATTTTCTCTTGTACAATTTTAGACGTATGCCATGGGGCGAGGTCGTGTTGAAAGAAAACTTTTGTATTTTTTGGTATGCGAGCCATAGAACTCTTTAATTGATGTTGCAAAACATCACAGTATAAATTACCATTCATATTTTCCGTATAAAGTTTAATATCCGTAACACCAAAACCTGAAATCCCACCCCAAACACCGACCTTTCCACCATCACCCGTGTTGGTTTGTTGTAAACATTCAGGAAGAAGTTTTTCTTTTTCCAAACGCCAGATTTTGCATAAGTTTTTTCGTTTCAAGACGTAAAATGTCGATTCATCTGAAAAGATTATTTTTCTCCAGTCGTCGGATGTCCAATGCATATACTGTTTACACCAATCAACACGTTGTTGTCGGTGTCGGTTACTTAACCACTGTTTTTTGACTTTGACCACGTATTCAAAACCAAGATCTTTGAGATATCGACGTACAGTTCTTGATGAAACTGGTTTCGGTAAACTGGCGTTCAAGTCTGATGTAATTTTGGCAGCACTGATGCGTGCATCCTCCTTCACCAATCTCTTCAAGTGCCGAACAGCACGATCTGGAATCTTTTTTGGACGACCAGTTCGTTTCAGATCATTGTAGTTGCCTGTTTCTTTGTATTTCTTAATTGCATTTTGCACGCAATGTCGAGAAATGTTGAGTTGTTTTGAAATCTGAACCTGGTTGAGACCAGCATCAGATAAGGCTACCACCTGAGCCCGAACAAATGAATCGACAGGTTTTTTGCCCATTGTTAATTCAAATTATAGTTAAAATACCAAATTGTAATCGAATATAATACAACAAATAACGAATTCTTGTTTTTATCTATAAAAATGTGCAAGGAATAGAAAATGCTCTAAACTTTTGTCCGCTGGAGAAAAAAGGATTCTTTTACCAATAATTGAAAAAGATGATTTAAAGAATTGTCACATCACAGGCTTGTAGTCCTTTTTAAGAGCTATCAAAATCACTATTTAGTTGTCTCAAACAAGATGGGTTTCAGAGAAAAAACTACGAAACAAAAAGTGCTCTAAACTTTTGTCCGCCACTTTATGTATATAACGAGTTCAAATTCTCCACAGAATTATGTTTGCTCGAACAAAATTCTTACAGAATTCTAGCTTCTATCAATAAAATACAATCAACGACACCTCTAATTCTTTTTTTTTGAGAAAAATGGATTTTCTAAGCTTAATTTTACTTTTCAATGAAAGTTAATCAATAT
>JAEUUM010000516.1 GCA_016787375.1 Saprospiraceae bacterium | reverse complement strand
GGAAAACAAAAATGGGATCAAATCATTTCAATCCGGGTGATTATTTCCCTCTCCAGACCATAGGCAACCTTATTCATGAACCTTTTACAAAACTCAAAAGCTTTAAAGTAATAACAAATATGGCAACTCAGGGACAGGCGAAAATAGATTATGGTGTTCATTGGTCATTTGTTATCATGAGTATAATTTACTCAGTTGCGTTTTTGTATTTAACTTATTGGTTGATAAAAAAGCGGGATTTGTAATGTGTAAATAGATTTATACCGAGTGTTAAATGTATCTTGATTTTAAGAATTAATTTTTTCTATTGATTCGTTTTGACCGGCTCAAAATTTAATTGAGAAGAGTACCAAGTATCATAGTTCTTATCACACAAGAAGATCTTAGGTTTAAATCATACGCCAATTTCAAGCATTTCAGAAAAAGGCGTATGACAAACCCTAGCTAAGTACCTTTTTATCTTGCTATGGTAAATTGCTCTGTAATAATAGGCTGATTTATAGGATCCAAGACATTGAGAATGTAATGACCATTTTGTAATGAAGCATCAAGGTTGATACCTATGCTACCATTATGGTCAATTATTTGACCTGTTTGTAGCGTTCTGCCTGTTAAATCAATAATAGAATATTTGAGTTTTGAAACATCTTTACCTGTAACGATTAAATTCAATTGTTGCCCACTTAAAGGATTTGGATACAAAACAGTTGAAAATGATTCGCTTTCATCCGAGGTTGAGGTAGTATTGAGATCGTCTGTGTTAACAAATATATTTACCGGTGTTGTGAAGTTATTAGATTCATAAGCAACACTCATCAAATAAGAATAAGAACCTTTTCTGTAAAAATTATATCTGTTGTTGATGTCAGTTACCTGTCCCTGTGAAATACCGAAAGCATTTAATATAAGAGGAGGTGCAGGAACTCCGTTTAAATAAAAGCTATCAATTGCAAATTGACTAATTTTATCAATTAGAACATCATAAGCAATACTTGGGCCGTTTGGTGTGTAGAGTTTCATCTTACCATAACCTACAATTGTATCCGTTCTTATTAAGTACTAAATATGGTTGCCGGGTGCCTTGTTTAAACCTGCCGCAGCGACATTCAAATAAAAGTCCATTTCTCGGTAACTTACAGATGACCAACTGCTTTTATTTGTAAAAGGGAATTTAACAAGGGTTCTTGGATTTCCCCAATACCATGCTTGGGTTGAGATTAGAAGACTGTCTTTTGTGTTTCCGGATATAGCCCCTAAACCATAAGATTGCCCCGCGACGAACATCATTTTATCCTCTACTGCATCATCGCTAAAATCATATTCATAATAAACGTTATATCCTAAATTAGGTGTGAGTGATTTAAACCCGGTAGAATAAACATCCACACCTTGATTAGAGAATAAAGTATCGAGCTCAGGGAAGTAATCAAAAGAGGATAGGTTATTGCCAAATTTATTACCATAATCCCAGGTTCCATTCTCAGAAATAGCCGGTGGTGCAATAATGTTAATCAAATTGTCATAATTATAAGTACTTGTCGGAATTGGTAAATCATCAGCTTCGATGGTAATTGGTGTTTGAGAATACATTGTTATGGTTAGCAAAAACAAAATCGGGATTGTAAAAATTCTTTTCATTTTTTAAAGTTTTTATATTAAATAGTGTTTAAAATGTAAAAACCAAAATTAAATATTCCAGTCGAATTTTCAGACAATAATTACAGATATCAAGTCTTTCGAATAAACTTTAACATAAAACAAGATTATTCCAGGATGAATAAATCTGAGGCAATTTTGTCAGCAAATAATTTGCCTTTTGATGTCAATATATAATTATTATCTGTAAAGCGCATCATACCATTTTCTATTAGGCTCGACTTGTTACGATCAAACTCATCAAAATACAATTTACTGACTTCTTTTAACTTTTCTGAATTCACTCCCCACATGGTTCTGAGCCCTGTCATGACCAATTCATTAAAAATATCAGCAACACTTAGCGTTTCCGATTGTCTGGGCAGCTCGTCTTCTTCGATAGATTGGATATAAATTTGGTTATTGGATATATTCCATGATCGTTGTCTCCCATTAAAAGAATGTGCAGATGGACCTACTCCAAGATATTGGGCTCCTTGCCAATAGGATGTATTGTGCAATGCATACTTTTTGTTTTTTGCGAAATTAGAAATTTCATACTGTTCAAATCCTGCAAAAGACAATTCTTCAATCATTATTTCGAACTGTGTGGCACCAAGGGTGCTATCTACCGGTTTTGATTTTCCGGATTTTATCAACTTATTTAATGGAGTCTTTTCTTCAACGGTTAAGCAATATGCAGAGATATGTTCTACACCCGACTCAATCAACTTTCGGAGATTTTGATACCACATTTCATTAGTTGTTGTTGGAGAGCCATAAATCAAATCAACACTCAAATCTTTAAATCCAAAATGAAGGGCATTTTCAATGCATTGAAAAGCCTGAATATGATTGTGTGCCCTGTTCATCCATTTTAGATCAACATCAAAAAAAGATTGAACACCAATACTTAATCTATTTATAGCCGTATCCTGCAAAGAAATAAGATACTCTTTGGTAAGATCATCAGGATTCGCTTCAAAGGTCACTTCCAACAACTCAGTTCTGAAATTTCGGTAAATTGTATCAATAATTCGGTTAATCTCATCAGCTGTTAGCAAAGAGGGTGTGCCTCCGCCAAAATAAACTGTCTTGATAATACTATTATCTTCAAAATAATCACTTTGCATCTCAAGTTCCTTTTGAATTGCAAGCAACAAACGGTCCTTGTGATGAAGGCTTGTGGCAAAATGAAAATTACAATAATGGCAGGCTTGCTTACAAAAAGGTATATGAATGTAGATTCCCGCCATAAAATTAATCTTTGATTGATAAATTTTGGTCAAATTTACGTTTAATTGAACTATGATACATTGTAATCAACATCAAACAATTTCCATAAAATCTTTAAAACTGCGATCAAGCTGGCTATTGATTTGTTTTTTACTTTGTCATTTAACCGGTTTCAGCCAAAAACATTATCAACTAAAAATACAAAACGACCAGGACACCCTTGTTCGTACAAAATTATTTTACGATTCGCTATCGGCGAGTTTGTTTGCATCAGAAGAATTAAATTCACTTATTACCGAAGGCCACCTCGAAGCAAGTTTTGACAAAAAGCTTGTTCTATCTGATTCAAGTGCTATGTTTTTTTTGCACATTGGACCAAAATATAAATGGGTAAAACTAAA
>JAEUUM010000497.1 GCA_016787375.1 Saprospiraceae bacterium | reverse complement strand
AAAAACTTAAATTTCCTTTTGCAAATGTCTCTGATTTAGATAATTTGAAACTTACCTTTTGAACTCCCCAAGGACTAGTCAATTTTCCCCAGACCCAATAAATACTGAACGAAATGATTAGAACAATAAAAAGTATTTTTATTCTTTTTAAAGGAATAGTAATTGATTTCATAATCTATTAATTAGTAGTCATCTTTAAAGTTATTAACAACCTCTCAACTAAAATTTCCTGATAGTTCGTTGTTCTTTCTGTTTATTACTGTCCACCGTGTCTAATTATTAATTCCGCTGTTTCTTGAAAGTTCTTTTCATTAGCCATAAATAATGGTGTTTGTCCGCTATCCATCTTAGCGTTAATATCTGCACCGTTGTCAATAAGAAGTTCTGCAAGTTTTGTCTGTCCGTTATGAGCGGCTGAATGCAAAGGCGTAACACCTTGCATTTGTCTTGCATTTACATCAGCACCGTGATCTATTAAAAGTTTTACTATGTCAAAGTGAGAAATTGCGCAAGCAGAATGAATTGGTGCAACCTTAAATTGGTTGTTCGATGCAATGGTCGGATTTGCGTCTTTTTCGAGAAGTAATTTCACAAGAGATAAATGTCCAAAGTAAGAAGCAAGTCCTAATACGGTAAAACCGTCTGAGGAAAATGAGTTCAATAATTCAGGGTTTTCATCTAGCAATTGATTTACGGTGTCATGGTCTCCAATACTTACGGCTTCAAAAATGTTAATTTCCATTTTGTGCTGTTTTAAAATATCAACTGCAAAATTGTTTCTGCAATAGGCAGCAAATTGCAAAAGCGAAATTCCTTGATCGGTTTTTCTGTCTGCGAGTGAAGGGTTTTCAATTAACTTCTGTTCTAACTGGTCATTTCTACCTGTCTTTATGAGTTCAATAAATTCTTCCATATTCTTTAAATTCTTTTTTTGGAATAATTTTTCATCTTGGTGATTGAGCCTGCAATGATGCCTAAGCTTTCGGGTGTTTGTGATGGCGTGGATTTTTACCACAAAACTTCATACGGAGAACTGCACTTTCGGCTACCAATAAACTGCCTAGGCAGCAATAAAACCCTCCAATTGCAAATGTGATGTCAGCGGCTGACATTTTTGAGTTGTCTGATTCTTGCATTGATTGATGGAATATTTTCTTTTTCAATTTCAGATAAAGTTAAACTAAAATCCTTTTCTAATTCTTTTTCCTGTTGCTTCATGTCAGAAAGTCCTTGAATTGAATTTACTCTTACTATTCGGGAATTAGATCTATCCTTTGCCCAGATTGTCAATGTATTCCAAGCTTTGCCGAACTCAGATTTGTCTAATTGAAGGCGTGGAATTAATAATGCTAAATGCCATTTAAGTTCCTTATCCCTTGCAACATTGCAAAGCTTAATGATTGCTTCTTTATGCTTTTTGAGGAATTGAGTATTGTTAATTGCTATTTTTTCTACGGTGTCAGCAGCCCGCATAACAACAAGTCTGTCCTCATGAAATAAGCATTGAAAAAGTTCATCAAAATCTTTTTGAGTTTGAATTTTCAATATAAGAGAATTGCTTTTCCCAATTGACCTCAAGTCACCACCTGATAATATTTTTTCAAAGTCTGTCACTAAATTTCAATGCTTAATATGTTTACTTTCCATTTCACTTAGGAGTTTATCGGGTATTGGTCTGCAATTACAATTCTTTTGATGGGCTAAATGCCATTTAACACGTTCTTCAAATTTTGCATTTTTAGGCATTTTATTTTTCTCATGCCATTCCTTGTTAATTTTCATCGCTATGATACTTTCTTATTGAGCAAATAGCCCATTGTGATGCTTATTGTAGGAATAGAGAAATAGCTCAGTCCTATCGACATAAAATAATCTACAAAAGTTGTCTTCATTAATGGAATGAGAATTACTGTGTCAAGAATAATGTTTATTGAAAACCAAGACAACCCTACAATGACAGCATTCTTAATGTAATCGCTCTCTATAAACTTAAAATATCGAAAAAGAAGATAGCAACCGGAAATTATACCTACTAACATAATCGTTGACTTAAACGTTGCGTATGGAACAACAAGTTCTCCGCCTGGCTTGTAAAATAGAAATGAAACAGCAAATGGAATTAGCCAAGATAAAAAGCCGAGGATAAGGTTTTTAATAATAATTTTCTTTGTCATAATATACTGGATTTTAAATCTAAGATACTCAGTAAATATTATTCTTAATTAACCGGTTTCATTTTTTCTAATGATAGTTTTCATACTTGGTGGTGTCTTATGCATGCCGCTAATTGTTTGGCGCTTTGTATTTGTCCGGATTTCGAACTTGAACTGTCCTTGAGTCAATAGCGCATAACTGTCAATTTACCACAAAAGTTGATACGAAGTAGAATGTTCAATTAAACACACAACCCACGCATTTGCAAAACGGCTTTTAACGCTAGCTTATTTTTTTTTAACTTCATATTTTCTACTCCATTTAATAATCAGGGGTGTCAAAATAATTGTCGGTAAGAGCCAATATACAAAACCTTGTATTCGTCCGGGAAAATACTCTGCGTTTACAACTAAAAATGCTGTCAAAGCTGCAATAAAACCGCCGGTCATTCTCTGCAAGTGACCAATAAGCCAATAATTTATTATTGGCGATTTGTCGTTGTAGCTTTTAAAGTCTTGTCGCACAAAAAGTAGACCTAAACTGCCGAAAGTTATGAATACAAGTCCAAATAAGTTTGATTTTATAATTGTCA
>JAEUUM010000495.1 GCA_016787375.1 Saprospiraceae bacterium | reverse complement strand
CTCCCTCAATTTTTAAAGTTCCTTCAATCGCAAGATTATTTCCTGTCGTAAGATTACCCGTGGACTCCACTATTTTAAGTTGTCCGTTTGCTTCAATGGTTAGACCATTAATTGATGCGATTATATTAAGTTGTACTAAATGACCACTGTGAATAAGAACATCGTCTCCTACATCTGGGACAGCACCACCTACCCAGGTAGCCACATCATTCCAGTTTCCGCTTGCTGCTGATTCAATTGTTGAAGCTTTTGAAAAATAGGCTAAGGTAAAATTTAAAAGGAGTGTTATTATTAATTGCTTGAAATTCATCTGATTGCGGATTTATTGGTTGAAGACAAATAAATGGCTGATAAAATCTTTCACTAAAAAGACTTAGACATTATTGTACTTGAGATATGATGTTTTTATTAATCCATTTCATCATTGTTGCTTAAATCAATTGTTCCTTATTATGTAATATTAATATATAATATTTTTTAATTATTTTATATTAGTTCTAAAATTGTTAAATTGGTTATCACTCCAAATTTAAATTTTCAACTAATTTTCTGAAAGATACAAAATTATTTTTATTTTTAAAATGGCGTCTCGTGATTTATTGCTATGCAAGGTTGAGTTAGTAAGTGGTGTATATGGTAACTTAACTGGTGGATTTAAGCAATGTATTAGTTTTCATGAGTTGTCCAAGCTGGTTCAAGTCTTCAGACTTAAACCCAGTATTTCCCGGTCTCTGAGCAGTTACATGTTTAAATGATTTTGCAAGTGATTAGGTAAAACTTAGTGCGAAGAAATTATATTTTTACTTTGCTTTCACCGTTCAGTAGCTTTACCTTTTGTCTGAACTTCTCGATGCAGACCTTTTGCGTCAGTAGTGATTTATGTGATTAATTGATTAATATGATTATTATTAGAAATTAACCAGTGACCAACTGACCAATTGACCATAACCCAACTGTCCATTCACACCGACGTACCGACGTACCGACGCACCGTCATACCGGTCATACCTGCCACACCGTCATACCGACACACCGTCATACCTACAACACCTATTTTATAAAAAAAGCCGGAATACTTGCATATTCCGGCCAAACCCCAAAACCATATAACCGTTACCTAATCGGTTATGATCATCTTATCGGATACCCTCTCCCAGGGCGTTACAATTTCATAAATAAATAATCCTGAATGCTTAAGATCAGTAGCTCGTAACAAAATTTGATTCAAACCAGTTTCGGCGAATGTCTGTTTTGATAGAATTAGTTTTCCATTTATATCGTAAATATTCAATGTTATATCAGAATTATACGATATATAGTAATTGATACTTGTTTCAGAATGAAACGGGTTCGGTGAGTTGTGATGGTTCATAAGTGTCTTTTTAATGTTGTTGTCAGAGTACCTCAACTTTGGTGTTAATGTTTGTTCTGATTCTGAATAGGCCATTGGTTCTATTAAATCTCTCGTTATTTTACATGATTGACTTAATATTCCTGATTCTTTTACTTTAAACCGCATCGTAAATGCCACAGTATTTTGATCAACAACAAACGGAATTAAGGAGTACCATGCCATTGCTATTATACCCTCA
Organism: Saprospiraceae bacterium; assembly: GCA_016787375.1. Classification (GTDB taxonomy): domain Bacteria; phylum Bacteroidota; class Bacteroidia; order Chitinophagales; family Saprospiraceae; genus JAEUUM01. The sequence goes on along the minus strand of JAEUUM010000495.1, from coordinate 828 downwards.
TTTGCTCTTGAGTCGTTTATGGCGTCTGCGCTCCAGTCAGGTAATGTTTTGCTTGAAATATTTATTAATTCCAGTTTGGTTTCATCAAATTTAAGGGTGAACTGAAGTGTTTGAATATTGGTTTGATTGAGAAACACAGGAACCTCGATTTCAGTATTCTCAATCAACTTTTGATCTGTCAGACTGAGTTGTAATTCTGGAAGCTCACTTCTAACTTCGTTTTCAATTATTTGATTTGGTATAGCCGATCCATCTACATCACCCACTTTAATTCCCATTACATTTAAATTGAGCATATCATTGTTGACCTTGTTGTAGTTCAATACCTCAGGGAATACAGATAAGAATGGATTCTTTGGGTCGGGAAAAACATAATTGCCATCTATAAAGCGCCAGCTTTTATTGTTCGGAAATTTATCAATTAACTGGAGAATTAGTTTTCGCAGTTCAAAAAGATCTTTTGTTGAAACGTACCCGTTTTTATCAACATCAGCTGCAATCACCTTGTATGGCGATCCTAACTGCTTAATGCCCAGGATGTGTTTTTGGATGGTAAGTAAATCTATCGTTGTTATACCGTTTGTCGGATTGGTATCTTTTTCCGGTGAAATGATGTAATCTTGGCCTTTCTTCAGACCTGAAAAAAGAAACGCTCCATTCTTGTCAGTAGTCATAGACTTTGGTTGATTCGAATTAACCGTAAGATTTACATTTTCTAGCGTTTTGCCGGCTTCGTCTTTTACTGTTCCGGCCATTATTATATTTCCATTTAAGTTTGGTGGACAATTTTTCATGTTATCCTGAACTTCAATAAAAGTCTGGCAATAG
>JAEUUM010000450.1 GCA_016787375.1 Saprospiraceae bacterium | reverse complement strand
AAAGGAAATTTCAAAGCATTATTTGAGGCGATTGAAAGAGAACAAGAACTTCGCGGTACATTATAGGCATTTTGATATTTGATGTTAAACCTTATTCCTTTTGCAACTTAAAAGTCTGAATTAGCGTTAGGTTCGACTATGAAGTCTCGCTTTTTCACACTTTTATGTTTGATCTTTGCCGAAATTCTGGCAGCTCAGCCAGGTACATATCCTGAAACCCTCAAGCAAACTGCTTCTTGCGATGCATCTTCAATCTATATGATGAACGAGGCGGTTCATGGGTTGTTGATTGTTCAGCGTATTTTTGAAAATGACAACCAAACACTTAATAAATATGCAGACCTGGAAAGTCAGCGTATAAATTTTTATGGAAATGAAGATTTACCCAAAAATGTGTTTGAAGACCCTGAACATTGGTTTTATGCCGTTTCTCCATTTGAGTGGTTCCAAAATATTCAATCCAGGTGTGGAAGTTCAAAGAATGGAATAACAGAACAGGTTTTAGGAAAATTGAAAGATACAAAATCTCTGCTTGAAGAGATCAATAAAATGAGGTTTACAATTGATGATGAACTGCGCAAAAGAGACCTTACAAAAGTAGATGAGATATCTTCCGTATATAAAATTCTCGAAAAGGCAGCTGCTCAATGTGAACAATTACTCGCATTACGCAACCAACTCCAATCTGCTCTACCTGTCAAAACCAGCTTGCTTAAACCAGATCAACAAGAACTTGTAAATATGTTGCAAGCATTGTACAAACCTGCCGAGCAACTCATTCTTGGTGTTCGGTCAGATAATGAAGCACAAGTTCGCAAGCAACTCACAGCCCTGGAAACAGCATACAAGAATTTTCAAATGAAACGCATTGGACTTAACCATTCTGGCCAAAGTGCAGGCAACAATGTTGACCAAATATTTGAAAATATCATTCAAAAAACGACTGAACTAATGAAAGAGGCGAAAGCTTATCTGGGTGATGCGCCTTTTGATTCAAAATATGGAGCTTATGGCCGAAACTATTATTACTACAATGTAAGAATGTTATCCTTATTCAATAAGTATGGCAAAGGCATCGTTTTTGAAATGAACCAATTGTTATTACAGGCCAAAATACCATTTCAAGGATTTATCGAATTGCCACATTATGTCAAAATAATTTATCCTGAAAAACGACTCGAAGTTGAAAGGTCAATAGTAAAAACTGAGACCGTTGAGGTTTTGCCTGAAAAACTTCGTAATCGTAGGGTAGTTCAAAGACAACAATCAATCCTAGCAGATGGACTTGATTGTGTTTTAGAAATAAGTGATAATCAAGAGGTAGACGGTGATATTGTTTCCATTAATTTCAATGGTACTTGGGTCATTGAAAACTATCCTTTGAAAAAAGAACCCATCAAAATTCCGATCCTTCTCAATGCGGAAGGTAAAAATTTTCTTCTCCTTCATGCCGAAAACCAAGGCACTGTTCCTCCAAATACCATAGCCATTCGGTATTTACTAAATGGCAAGAGCAAGAAAGTAATTCTGAATTCTTCGGATCGGGAGAGTGAAATGATAGAAATAAAACCCAATATCGTTAAGAAGGATAACAAGTAAAATAGTTGGGTGTAAAAAATTATGATTCCTTAAACCAACTCTGCAATAATTGATTTGTTCCCAAAGACCTTTTGATCAAGACTTACTTTAATTATGGCATTAAGGGGCAAATAAAGATCCACCCTGGAGCCAAATTTAATGAAACCCATATCTTCACCTTGTACAACCTTATCGCCTGCATTTAAGTAGTTTACAATTCTTTTTGCCAGTGCACCGGCTACTTGTCTGAATAATATTTTTTCACGTCCATTGTTTATGACAACAGTTGTTCGCTCATTTTCAGTTGAAGATTTTGGATGCCAGGCTACCAAATATTTGCCTGGATGATATTTTGAATACTCAACGGTACCTCCAATTGGATTCCTGTTAACATGCACATTAATCGGAGACATAAAAATCGATACCATTAATCGCTTATCTTTGAAATACTCACCTTCCATCGTCTCTTCCATAACCACCACTTTCCCGTCAGCAGGCGCATAAACCAAATTGTCATCATAGTTGGAGATTTTTCGGACTGGATTTCTAAAAAATTGTAGAACCACAACAAATAAAAAAACCGATATCAGAATCAATAATGAACTAATTATTGGTGGGGTGTATTGACCTATAAATATCAATGCCAAACAAACAACAGTAACAACCATTAATGATGCAAAACCTTCTTTATGAATTCTAAATCCAAACATTTCTGTAAAATTTTTGCAAAGTTATCATAAAATTCATTTAACCAGCCCCGACTGGTTAAAAATATTGAACCGGCAAGAACTTAATATCTGATTAAATCTTGTGAATAAATAACTTGATATAAAGATATGCAAAGGGTATCAAGAAAATAAAAGCATCAAATCTATCTAAAATTCCGCCATGGCCAGGCATCAAACTCCCCGAATCTTTAACTCCATGATTTCTTTTTAGCATGGATTCTGTGAGGTCTCCCAATGTTCCGAATATCATGGAAATTATTCCCAGCACAACCCACTGCGTGGATTCAAATTCACCAAAAATCAAAGGAAATAACCACGCAACAGCCACGGTTAGAACCGCACCACCCAAGCTTCCCTCCCAGGTTTTTCCGGGTGAAATTGTTTCATACAATTTATGTTTTCCAAATGCCGATCCAGCAAAATAAGCTCCTGTGTCATTTATCCAGATTAAAAATAACAATCCCATGATGACATTTGGGTGAAACCCTTCATCATTTATCGCAAGATCACAAACCAGGCTGATCGGCAAACAGAGGTAAGCAACACCCAATGCGACATAAGATACTCTGTAAAATTGTTGCCTTCCTTTCAACAATAATTCAATCAAAAACCCAATAAAAACAGGTATTAAAAAAAGTGTCAATGCAATGAATGGGTCAATTTTGAATTTAAAAATACCCAATTTATCAAAAACAACCCACAAAAAGGGCAAAGCTGAAATAAACGGGCCGACATTTTTATACAATTTTTTGCTCTCAATGTCTGCGTAAAAAGATAACTCGAACAATTCATTTAAACCAATGATCAAAATGATACCAAAAAGCAACATGAACCCTGCAGGATGCAGATAAATGCCGGCAATCATCACCAATGCAAATATGGTCGCTGTCATGGCTCTCGTGCCCAATGTTTTAAATCTGCTCATCTGTTTTTGGGTTTGTGACGGGTGATTGTTTATAAAAATAGTATAATAATATGGAGCATACCAATACTCCATACCAGGGTGGGCTTTCCATTTTATCTGAATTTATTTGATCAATTTCATTTCTTATAAAAAAGGCTAAAACTATCTGCGCACCATTGAATAAAAAGTGCAAAAATACAGAGATCCATATATTTCCGGTTTTATAAAAAATATAACCAAGAATTAATCCTAATACAAATCTTGGTAAAAATCCTTCAAACTGAAAATGTAAAGCACTGAATAGAAATCCTGTTAATAAAATCGCCCGCCAATATTTATCAATCCCAAACCTCTGAATAAATATGCGCTGCAAACTACCTCTAAAGAACCATTCCTCACCTAAAGCCGGCAAGAATGCCATTATAAATAAATTTGATAATAGTCCGCCAAGTGTGGCATTTGAGAGCAAGGTTTTAACCATACCTGCTACATTTGACTCGGTTTCATTCGCCCAGTCCGGTAACGGAATCAGTTGGTTTAACCAGGCCACATACATCACCAAAGGCATTGCCGATAAAAAGATTCCTGTCGCCCAAAAAAAATTTCCAAACTGCTTTTGTCTATTCTTCACTCCGAAATGCCTAAACAGAAATATTTTATCACTTACTGCATTATAAATAAATGCGGGCAAAATAAATGCAAGAAAACTATTCAAAATCAGGATCAATTGCAGTGCAGATAGCTCATTGTTGTTGCCTTTTTTAAGTTTCCCGGTCATTATATGTTGTATGTCAACGTGAAATATTTTAGCTATCCAAAGAGAACTTAAGGACAGAAACAATACACCCAACAATCCAAGCAAGGCTAATCTTACAAGATTTTTCAATGAGACCAATTTTGGATTTTCAAACAAAATATTGCTGTTTTCCTGAGAGGATTCTTCTACATTTGTCATATAAAAATTAACTGTTATGACCAGATTGAGTGTAAATATCAATAAAGTTGCATTAATCAGAAACTCTAGAGGTGGAAATTTACCAGATCTGGTAAAAATAGCCATCGATTGCGAAAAATTTGGTGCTCAGGGCATTACTGTTCACCCACGTCCCGACCAAAGGCACGTAAGGTTTGATGATATTCCCAAGCTGAAATATGCTGTTACAACGGAATTTAACATAGAAGGCAACCCAACGTCAGATTTCATGAAGCTTGTAATCGAAAATAGGCCTCACCAATGCACATTGGTACCTGATCCGCCTGGAGTATTGACTTCAAATAGTGGTTGGAATACAGTATTAAACCAGTCATTTTTAAAAGAGGTGGTGGCTAACTTACATGAACATGGTATCAGAGTTTCCTTATTTGTAGACGCTGATGAAAGGATGGTTGAAGCTGCTTCTCAAACTGGTGCCGACAGGATAGAGCTGTATACAGGTACATTTGCACATGATTTTTACACAAACAAAGATCTTGCAGTGAAAGCCCACAAGCAGTGTGCATTTTTAGCAAATAACATAGGACTTGGTGTTAATGCAGGACATGACTTAAATCTTGAAAATTTAAAGTTCTATAAGTCGAACGTGCTGCCCTTGCATGAAGTGTCAATTGGACATGCACTAATCAGCGATGCTTTATATTATGGCTTACAAAATACCATCCAGATGTATAAGAAGCAGCTTATGTAACAAGTAAATCGTTTTCTTATTATAAA
>JAEUUM010000435.1 GCA_016787375.1 Saprospiraceae bacterium | reverse complement strand
AATTTTCGCACAACCTTAAACTTTACTATTTGGACACCATTTTCAAAAAGACCATTTGAGTTTACCACAGGTTTTAGAAGTACGTTTTATTTGTTTTTTGCGGCATACGCATTGACAGCTATTTCCGTTTCAGTAAACAATTTTAATCTTGGTGTATTTGCAATGTTGTTTGTGTTTGCGACTACATTAAGTTATTACACAAAACCGGAAAACGAATATTACGTTTGGACTTACAACGTGAACGCCAAAGAATTTTTGTTTAGTAAAATCAAAACGGCAATACTTTTTTCAACTTCGCTTGCATTACCAATCGCAATAGTTATTTCAATCTTCTATCCTCAAAATATCGGCATACTTTCACTTTTCTTTTTAGTTGGTTGGGCGTTTCTAATCAGCGTAATCGTTAGCAAATACTCTGCGTATCCTGACGAAATGAACATTACACAAGGTATTCTTTTAGCTCTTTGTATTTGGTTTCCGCCTATACTTGTTGTTCTAATTCCTTACCTTTTCAAAAAATCTGAAAACCAACTTAGTAGTTTATTGAAATGATAACAGTCCGAAATTTATCAAAGAATTACGGGGCAAATAAAGTTCTGAAAAATATCAATATACAATTTGACAAAGGAAAAGTATATGGTATTGTTGGTGAAAATGGTGCAGGAAAAACAACTTTGTTTAGGTGCATCGCAGACTTTGAAAATTACGAAGGGGAAATTATCTCAAACCCGAACCCAATTAAAAATCATCTTGGTTTATTGCTGACAGAACCTTTCTTTTTTCAAAAAATTACAGGCAAAGAATATATCCAATTGCTGTGCAACGCAAGGAACATAAAAACAACAGACATTCAAGAAAGAAACATTTTTGACTTGCCTTTAAATCAATATGCTTCTACCTATTCAACAGGAATGAAAAAGAAATTGGTACTGACCGCAATTCTCTTGCAAGGCAACGACTATTTTATACTTGACGAGCCATTTAATGGAGTGGACATACAAAGCAACATCATCATCACGGAAATTATTCATAAACTAAAAGAACTTGATAAGACAGTTATTATTTCATCACACATTTTCTCAACATTGAGTGACACTTGCGATGAGATACATTTACTAAGCAACGGGAGTTTTATCAAATCTGTTCAAAAAGCAGACTTTTCAGCATTGGAAACAGAAATGAAACAAATGACAATAGGAAACAAAATTGAAAAATTGGAATTGAAATAAACGGCTGCTAACAAGCAGTTTGGCAATATGGCGGGTAAAGTGCTACTATTGGGCAGAAGTGCAAGGTTGAACGATAGTAATTCTATTCAACTTTTGTGCTAAATTGCCGCCACATCGCCAAGCTGCCGGACGTTGGCGGTAATTTTACCAAACAGAATGTTGAACATAAAAAAGTATAATCCGATGAAGCTATAAGTAACTGTCCGAACAAATAAAGTCAAACTCTCTAACATTGCTTTTAAAAGTAATGAATGAGAATTTGTATTATTCACTTTTAAACCCAAAAAATGACACAGTTACAAATGATTAGTAAAACTAAATCTATAGCCCAACAAGATACAAATGTTTCCGCAGTTTTTATGTATGGCTCATTCACTAAAAACGAAGGAGACCAATATTCCGACATCGAATTTTATATTTTCTTGAAAAGTAAAGAAGACTTTTCAGCCGAAAAATGGGTAAACCAAATTCATCCAATTGCACTATATTTTACCAACGAATATGGAAGTGAAGTGGCTATTTTCGACAATATGGTCAGAGGCGAATTCCATTTTTTAACAACGGAAGAAATTGAAATTATTAAATCGTGGGAAGGTATGGTTGCTTTTAGCGACTTTGACCAAATGAATTTAGTGGATAAAGACGGACTTTTAGCAGAAACGCTCAATCAGATTAAAATAAAATCACCTGAACGAACTACAAATCAAAATGCTTTGTGGCTAAGTGAATCGCTTTTAAATGTTTTGCTAACAACAAGTAACTTGATTAAACGTGGCGAATTTGCTCACGCTCATCAAAGTTTGTCTAATGTTCAGAAATATTTACTTTGGCTCATAAGAATAACAACTGACAAAACGCAACATTGGGAAAGTCCGACTAAAAGTCTTGAAAAAGATATTGACTCAACTTGGTATTCAGCCTATGAGACAGTAACATCTGACTTGCAACCTGAAAACATACGCTCATCTTTTGACAATTCTTTGAAATTAACCGAAAAGCTATTTGAACAACTGAATATTGAACCAAAATTGAAAGAAATCCTGAGCAGAATAAGATAAAAACTACCGCCAACAAGGTATTGCCAAAAGCGGGGCTGAACGGCTTCGATTGGACATTTGTGCAAGGTTCAACATTCGTTCTTCGATTGAACTTTTGTGCTAAAAATCTATTCCCCGATGATGCTTTCGGATATTTTTGATTTGCCCCAAATTTCTGATACGATTGAGTTTGTCCATAAGTTGGTTGG
>JAEUUM010000419.1 GCA_016787375.1 Saprospiraceae bacterium | reverse complement strand
AAGGAGACTTTGAAAGGTCAGTAAAGGTTTTTTCAAAAATACTGAAATCTGAACCAAGATTCATTGATGCCAGAATTCAACTTGGTGCTGCATTAGAAGAACTAAAGTCTGTTGATTTGGCAATCGACGAATACAAAAATGTTCTAAAAATTGACACGCTGTATGAACCAAAGGTACTAAAAGCATTGGGGCGGTTGTTGAAAGGCAAGGGTAATTATCAGGAAGCGGCATATTTTTACCAAAGATTTTCTGTACTGTCTACCAATAACCAGGATGCCAAAGACGCTAGTGCAAATGAGGCGAGAAACTGTTTATTTATTGCAAATACATTGGTTCATAAGAAAGAAATACAAACACAAAATCTTGGCCCCAATATCAACACTCAAGCCAATGAGTATCTCCCTTGCCTGTCGGTTGACGGACAAACCATGATATTTACCAGGGTTGTGAATGGCAATGAAGATTTTTACCAAAGTCATAAAAACTCACAAGGTGTTTGGGAGAAAGCAATGGCCATTTCCGAGCTGAACACACCACTGAACGAAGGGGCTCAAACCATATCTGCAGATGGTAAAACCTTGGTTTTTGTCGCATGTGATTACCCTGATTCATACGGTAGTTGTGATCTGTATGTCAGCTATCTATCCAACGGTATATGGTCAAAACCCAAAAATATGGGCATTGATATTAATACTGGCAGTTGGGAAACACAGCCGTCTCTTTCAGCAGACGGAAAGCTATTGTATTTCACATCAAACAGGCCTGGTGGATTTGGTGACAGTGATATTTGGATTTCAATCAGAAATAGTCAAGGTAAATGGCAAAAACCAAAACCGCTTCCGGCACCAATCAATGATGCTAAAAAATCAGAATCTCCTTTCATTCATCCGGATGGTAAAACACTCTATTTCAGGAGCAACAGGCAACCCGGCATGGGAGGATTTGATATTTATTTTTCAAAACTTTCTGAAGACGGAAGCTGGTCTGTGCCGATAAATCTGGGTTCGCCAATCAATACAGTTAAAGATGAAGGCGCTTTGATTGTTAGTACTGATGGTGTTTATGGTTATTATGCATCTGATGTTGAAAATCAATCTGCAATACAGGGCGGAATCATTAATTACGGCAGAAATGATATTTATCAATTTACCTTGCCTCAAGAATTCAAACCTTCAAAAGTTGCTTACCTGAAGGCTAGGGTAGTTGATGAAGAGACCGACAAACCAATAACTGCTACGGTACAATTGGTGCAACTCAAAACAGCCACCAATATCACAGAATTAAACACAGAATCTGATGGAATATTTTTGGTTTGCATTCCGGCAGGAGAATCTTATGCCTTAAATGTTTCAAAACAAGGATACGTGTTTTATTCGGCCAATTTTACACTGGATACTGTCTCTAAAGCAGATGCCTTTGTAATGGATGTTCGACTTCAAAAAATCTCTGTTGAATCAAATTATCCGCATAAACCGGTCATTTTAAATAACATATTTTTCAATTCAGGCTCATCGGGTTTAAAAAGTGAATCTCAATATGAGTTGCGTAAATTGTTGTCAATGCTCCAAGAGAACCCTGTGATAAAGATTCAAGTAAATGGCCATACAGATGATATAGGAAACGACGCAGATAATTTGAAGTTATCGGAGAATCGGGCAAAAGCAGTTTGTGACTATTTAATAAAAAACGGGATTTCATCTGACAGATTAAGCTTTAAAGGATATGGAGAGTTAAAGCCACTATTACCAAATAAAGACGAGCAGTCACGCCAGAAGAACAGAAGGACAGAGTTTGAAATAAAATAGATTGAGTTTTTGGTTTTATCTAATTATTGTGGATAATTTATTTCAATGCACCACCAATTCGTTAACAAACAAGGGTTTAGCGATTCAGCAGTTCAGCAATTGCCAAACAATTTGCCAAAATCCGACAAACCCCCATATTTACCTTGACAACCACCCTAAAAATTACTATATTACGGCAAGCTTTTTATTTCCAATCTTAAAAACTGCTTGTCATGAAAACAAAACAGAATTACCCAAAAGAATTCAAATTTTTACAGAATTTAATTTCCGCTATAAGGGGGTATGGGGTATAATTTGGTTTGTGTTATGCTCTTTTTTACAAAAAACTAAAATGTACTTACACAATGCGAAATTCTGAAATAAATTTGAGCAATTCAATCAACTGTAAAGGGATGGCTTGGGAAAGCGCAGATTATTTTGTTTTGCAAACATTGCTTTACAGAGATTTGAGCAACTTATCAGAACTGGTAAAGGATTCTATGCAATATATTGCACTTGCCTGTGTTGGTGAGCTGGGTCAGGCTGTGTACGAAGCCAGAGCCATCGTAGATACCATGATAATAGGATCTTCTTGCCCATTGCCAGGTTCCGGTCATCGAATAGGTAAAACAAAAGAAATAAGCAAATGGAAAGTAGGCCCTAACCCAAGCGTAACCGGGTTATTTTATTTGAGTGGAGGTGAATTGAATAAGGATTTGGAAATTAAGATGTATAACATAAATGGTTCAATTGTAGAATTTAAGATATTAAACCAATTTAATGATGGTGTTTGGATCGATTTAAATAATCAACCAAACGGCATATATTTTTTAAAGCTAAAGAATACTAAAGATTATGAAACCATAAAAGTTATCAAGCAATGAAACCATTAATATTATTATTAATTCTTTTCGGTTTCATTCAAACAAATATTACTGCTCAAAATAACTATCGTTTTGACGAAAGATGGTGGATCGGTTTTTATGTTGAACAATTACCTGATTTCATAGTAAGTTTTACAGAAGATGAACCAAGTATTGAACAAAGGGATGACCCGATGGTGAATGAGGCCTTTTCAACTGCTTCAATCTGCTCAGGGGAAACAGGTAGATTACTATTTAATACCAATGGATGTTGGATTGCAGATTCTTCAGCGCAACAAATGGTAAACGGTGATTCAATTTCACCGTCAAAGTTTATGAATTTATTTCAATATTGTCCAGATAGAATACCAGTTTTAAAAGGAATCATTCCAATAGAGTTCATAAATGGTAAAACCTTTTCCCTTGCTTATATTATACCAGAATTAGTAGAGAATACTACAAAAATAATTTTTAAATATTTATATCTTTCTCGCATTGTTTTTTCTCCTGTTTACCCAAATGGGAAGGTTGTGACAAAAGCCAAAATATTATTGGATAGCGACCTTTGTTCAATGGGGATGAGTGCATGCCGTCATGCCAATGGTCGTGATTGGTGGATAATGGCACAGAACAATGATGATCGCACAAAATTTACCAGCTTTATGATAGGGCCAGATTTTATTAAAGGACCTTTCATACAGCATTTTGATGTGCCTTTAACATTTGATTGTGGAGGCACAAATGTATTTAGTCCTGATGGTACCAAATGGTTGCATTCAGAATGGCAATCCGGCACCCAGATATTTGATTTTGATAGGGAGAACGGCTTGTTGTCAAATTTCAGGTATCTTGATCATCCTTTCCCACAGATAGCGGGCGACATTATTGTTTCGCCCAATAGTCGTTTTTTGTATTTGCTGGATGGTGGTGCATTAAGACAGTTTGATATTAGCTTGCCTGACGTATCTGCCATTAAAGCTTCAGAAGATACGGTAGCTGTTCAGGATATTGAATTTGTATGTCCATTTCAGAGTAATTTCGGAGGGGCTTGTCAGGGGCCGAACGGTAAAATATACATCAATACAACTAATACGACTTGTGCGTGGAGTGTAATCCATAAACCTAATGAGAAGGGAAAAGAATGTAAAGCTGTGCCTCACCAATTATCAATACCGGTACACAACGGAGGCTTGATCATCCCCAACCATCCGAATTACAGGTTGGGCCCTATCGATGGCAGTGCTGCAGACTCGTTGGGTATTGATAATGTGCCGGTTGCTAAGTTCAGAAAAGATCCCGACAGCAGTTTTGTTTATAAAGTTCAGTTTTCAGATCTTTCATTTTTTAATCCAGAAAGTTGGAGTTGGGACTTTGGTGATGGAAGTTTTTCATCAGATACCAGTCCTGTGCATGTATTTCCGGGCAAGGGCAAGTACACTGTGTGCCTGACGGTGCAGAATGCCTATGGGTCAAACACCTGCTGCCGTGAAGTGTCAGTTGGTACGGTAAGTGCCAGCAATCTTGCAAAAGACTATGGCTTAAGCCTAAATCCGAACCCATGCCGGGATTACATCTTTCTAAATGTAAAGGAGAAGTTCCCCAAAGCATTGCAGATGAAGATCACAGATGCTAAGGGTATTATCGTACAACAAGGCCCGATCGACCTGAACAACGGCTTTACTACTATTGATGTGAGAAGTCTTCCAGCCGGCAGTTATTTTATGACTTTGCTGGATGCTGTTGGTGGTCAGGAGGTGTTACAATTTGTGAAGTTGTAGTGTTAGCTTAAATTGAGATGGAAAAGATAAATCTTGTCTTTAAAAACTATCAGCCCCATGCAAAGCAAGGGGCTGATAGTTTATTGATTACTACACCAAAAAGTCAGCCGTATGGTGTTTTGTATAATTTTATATTTGAACTAAACATGATATACCCCGCCTATCGGCGGGCAAGCCAGCCTGCCGTCTGGCAGTGATGTATGATTTGGTGATGTATAGACTTGTCCTAAAAAAAGCGATTCAGCGATTCGGCGATTCAACAGTTCATCAATTCCACTATTTCCAAACAATTTGCCAAAATCCGACAAACCCCCATTTCCCCCTTGACATCTACCCTAAAAATCACTATATTACAGCAAGTTTACTATTTCCAATCTTAAAAACTGCCCGTCATGAAAACAAAACAGAATTACCTAAAAGAATTCAAATTTTTGCAGAATTTAATTTCCGCCTTACGGGGAGGGGGTAGGATATAATTTGGTTGGTGTTATGGTTTTGACATTAATACTACCCAATACATGTTTTGCTCAACCTGCCAAGTACACTCAAAACGAATACGCAACGGATCTCAATGACCCTACAATAGACGATTGGATCTACGATATGTTTACTACCGGTGATTGTAATTATACCGTATTTTGTGGTTTTGCAAAGAAAAATAACAATAATAATACAGTTTTATACAGAAAGCCTACTGTAGGAAAGGTTAACTCCCATACCGGAGAAAAAGAATGGATTTATGCCTATGAAGTTCCCGGATATACCTATCCTTACACCTACCTGCAAAAGATACATGAAGTTAATGAAGATGGTCACATTTTTTTATATAGCAACCGGATCCATTAAGGAAAATGGCTCCAATGATTCAACTTATCAATCCCTTATCATAAAAGTTGATGAAGATGGTAATTTGATAACTGCTTATCCTAAAGTTATCGAATCACCCAATACAGGCAATGCAATAAGAATGAATACAAGTACTGCGATTAAAAGTGGTAATGAGGCAACTGGATTAATCACTGCAGGTCGAGATAATGCAGGTACCTATGCCGGTTCACATGGCATGATCATGAAATACAATGCAGACGGATCACTCGATCAAGCATTTGGCAACAAAGGAGTTTATTTGCGTACCGATGCCTCCTTCTATACAAATGTAGCCATCCAATACGATGGACAGGGTCAAGCAATAG
>JAEUUM010000405.1 GCA_016787375.1 Saprospiraceae bacterium | reverse complement strand
CAATATGAAATTCTATTATTCAAATGGATTAGAAGGCATAGCCAAATAATGTAAAAACGTTTTACTTGATGAATAACCGTCAAATTGAGCAAAATTATAATTACAAAACTCCAAAGGTAACCCTAACAGATTATCTTAGAGTTTCACAAACGCTTTGGTTAGTGAAGCTCTTTTTGCCTGAAGTCTCAAATAATAATTTCCAGCCGGAATACCTTGCAAATTGAAACTCAATTTATGCAATCCTAAATTAAATTTTTGATCACTGATCAGTTTTACTTCATGTCCTATTGCATCAAAAATACTAACCCTAATTTGCTCATTTTCAGCATAAAACTCAATATTAGCAAAATCCTGAACTGGGTTTGGATATAGTTTTACATCCAATGTGCTAACAGCCGGATCAAAGGTCTTTGTAGTACATTGCTTTAGTAGTGGCAGATGTTGCCATCCTGAAAAAAGGATATTTGATATATCAGCATCACTCATCTTAAACCAATCTTTTAAAATGGTGCCGTAGATGGACCTGAAGTCAATTTCCATTGCAACCCCCTCCTGATTATTTAAAACTGCAGGAATGGTTGGATTATTTCCTAAAATTCCTGGTTTTACGCACGGACCAAACATAAAGAGTGGAGCCGCAGTACCATGGTCTGTGCCGTTGCTGAAATTTGATTTTATTTGTCTGCCGAACTCCGAAAAAGTTAAACCTATAACCCGCTCTTCTAGACTCTGAGCAGCCAAATCAGCCTGAAATGCAGCTATGGCCTCTGAAACTTGACTTAGCAAAAGTGCGTGTGAGCCTGTGGTGGTATCCATTTCGTCAACCTGCGCGGCATGGGTATCAAAGCCACCCAAACTAGTTACATAAACTTTGGACTTTAACCCACCTGAAATCAATTTGGCAACAAGTTTAAGCTGATCAGCTAATGGGTTGTCCTGAGGATACGCAACTTTATTTGACCCTAAGTCATTTGCCTCCGTCACTACTTGAATGTAGGCATTTGTTTGAAGAAGGGCATTCCGAAGGAATTCAAGCTCCATTCCGTAACAAGTGTTTTTATTTGCATTGCCTTCTTCACCTTCATTTAACTGGAACAATGCAGTTGGATCAATCAATGCCATTGAAAAGTTCCCCCCAACACCTTGACAAGTCTCAGAAACCAATGACCCCACGGTAATGGCGAATGGATCTGTACATTCAGCATTGGGATAAGCTTCGGGAAATCCAGGATATTTCTTGTCAAAATACCTTCCAAGCCAGCCTGTTGGTAAGTATTCATCAGCTTCAGATGCGGACTTCCAGATATCTGTAGACCTGAAGTGCGATCTGTTTTGGTTTGGGTAGCCTACATTTTGAACAACATTTAATTTTGCATTATCGTATAGTGCTTTCAATCCATTGAGTGCCGGATGCAGGCCAGTATCGTCATTCAACTTCAATACTTCTGTTTCCGGAATAAGAATGTTGCTTCGCGCATCTGCCAATAAGTTATACTTATCCAACGGAATCACGGTGTTCAAACCATCATTACCACCATTTAGCTCAACGAGAACAAGCACCCTGTCATCCTCATCATTAAGTGCATTGTACATGCCTGATTTTCTCAGAGCAGTTACAGGCATTCCATTTAAAATGATGGGCATAGCCACCGCGGCAGCCGTTGTTTTGATAAATTTTCTCCTTTTCATATCCTTTGACAGAGATTAAGATAATTGGAATTCAGAAAAATCACACATTGTATACAGTAATCCTCTTAAGAGTTGCTCAACTGGGGCAAGTTTTGTCGGGTCATTCGGATTATTGGTATAATCAGCCCACAATGCTGTCCATATATAATCAGGCAGGCCATTTGGCAACAATACTTTTTTCAGGAACACTTTTTGGGCGGCACTTAAAACGCGAGGATATAGTATTGTGGCGATATCATTGATTAAAACAGTTGGGTCAGTAGGGTCAGAAGATAATTTTGCCAACTTAATCACATCGACTTTGTATGTTACACCGTTTATTGGAGCACCTACAGTTGTGAGGGCTTCCATTATTCTGATTCGGATAGGCAAGGTAACTGAATTGATCCAGAGTTGGTAGTATGATGGACTTTGATAATAAGGTTTCCAGCCTGCTACATTCGGAGCAAAGAAATACGCTTGCTGCAACACATAACAATAGCCAAATATTGTCTCCCAGGTTTTGTATTGCTTAACATAATCACCTGAAGTTGGGAGTGGAAGGCTGAACATTTTCAACGACCCGATCAAATAATCAGTAGGGCTTTTAATCATACAACCACTGATTTCCGAATCGAAGAAATGCTCACTTTTTAGAAGCGCTTCAACAACGGGTTTGATTTCAAAATCACTCTGTATCAGCAGGTCTGCCATCGGTTGAATGACGTTTTGTTCGATTGTGTCATCTATTGCATAATACACAAACCATCTGTATAATTTCCTTGATATGAATTTGGCAACTTCAGGTTGCTGAAATATTACATCAATTAAATTTGCGTATTCCTGACTACCGGCATTTGGAATTTGTGTATTGTTAAATCTGTGTGATAAAGTTTTGGTTTCTGTATTGTGGTTTACACTCAGAAAAATAGAAGAAACTTTGGTCGTAGGGTCACTCTCGTTAGTAAAATCTACCCAGCCAGTTAAAATTTTAGCCATTTCTTCAACATCTTTTTCAGTAAATGTTGAGTAATCACCCGGAGCTACGAGTGGTCCTTTGCCAATGGTAAACAATTCAAGTAACTCACGTGCATAGTTTTCATTTGGTGCCTTTTTAGTATTTTGATTACCATTTAAATACCTCAGCATACACGGGTCAATGGTAACTTTCTTAGTAAAGTCCTTAAAGTTACCTAAAGCATTTTGCCTGTATAATTTGATGTTGTTATAAACAACCCTTGAGTCAAATACCGTTTCAGTTACAAAATGATTGTACCAGAATAACGTCATCTTTTCCCTGATTGAAACTCCTTCATTTAACAACAAACCTATTTGCCATGCAGCCAGAGAAATTCTCCTGCTACTGTCCAAATCTGTAATTAAAGGGTTAAAAACCGCATTTACCCATGACTGACCCACCGGGCATGCAGGGTCATTTGAAAAATTATAATTGATTGGTGGAATGGGTTCAGAAGTAGTTTGAAATAACTTTGTAAGTGTGCCTGATAGTCCGTCTTGTACTGCCTGTAATATCTGATTGTGTGTTGGGCCAAACATGGCGCGGTTTAACAAATGTCTTGCTTGTGAATAACCCCAAGTACCACTATACGCATTGAAACCTGAACCTAAACCCAATGAGGTGGTTGCAGATTTTGAATTAAAGTCTTTGAGATTTGCTGAATATTCACTCTTATTGATGAATGTCTTGAATAAGTCCCTTCTATTCATGATTGATAATTTGGGAATCAAATAATAAAAACAACAATAAATTTAACGCAATTTTTCAGATCTAAAAAATATTTTAAAAAGATTAACCTTTACTTAAAAAAATCCTTTCGAAAGTTTTTTCATTTGGTTAAAATAATAAATTCTAAATTTTTAAACTTGAGCTAATACTTAGCAAAACCTAAAAATTATGACAGCTTAAGATGTTACAACAAATTAAAAATGAAATTTGATTTAACAATTGTATTCACTTGAAAATGATTTACTAATTTAGCAACCAATTCACAAAAATATGTATCCAAATTTATCTTATATCCTTCATGCTATATTCGGTACCGAACCCGATAATGCGCTATCAATCATCCAAACATTTGGACTTTTTCTCGCTTTATCATTTTTGGTTGGTGCATATTTTTTAAGAAAAGAACTAAAGCGAAAAGCTGATGAAGGCCTATTTAAACCTACCTTGGTTGATCCCTCAGCAAAAAGTGATTTTAAATGGTTTGATATCATCACCAATGGTTTGATACTCGGAATAATTGCAACAAAATTTGCTCACATAGCGCTCAATTATAACACTTTCAGCAAAGATCCCTCCGGATTTTTGTTGACCATGGAGGGACCATGGTTTATTATGATTTTAGTAATGGCATTGTTTACATACCTGAAATATAAAGCTTGGCAAAAAGAACCAATACAAGAAGTTGAAGGTAAAAAAGTAGCTATTTACCCACATGACCGGGTTGGTGACATCACCATTATTGCAGCATTTTCAGGTGTACTGGGTTCTAAGTTATTTTCAATTTTTGAAGACCTTTCAGGTTTCTTTGATGACCCGATTGGGAGTTTTTTTTCAGGAAGTGGTTTAAATATATACGGAGGACTCATAATGGGGTTTTTGGCAGTATATTATTACATACGCAAATATGAAATCAACCCACTTCATGTTATGGATGCTATTGCTCCACCCCTGATAATGTCATATGCTGTAGGGCGGATGGGCTGTCAATTATCGGGTGATGGAGATTGGGGAATTGTAAACAATAATCCTGTACCTGGTTGGTGGGTTTTACCAAATAATTGGTGGGCTTCAAGATACCCTCACAATGTAATAGATGAAGGAATAAAAATTGCAGATTGTGGCTGGAAACACTGTATGCAATTGGCTGAAGCTGTCTACCCGACTCCTGTTTATGAAATTATATTTGCATTTATAATTTTTCTGATCTTATGGGTGTTGCGCAAAAGAATTGCTGCCCCTGGAGTATTATTTTTCATCTACATGGTGCTCAATGGTATTGAGCGTTTTGGGATTGAGAAAATCAGAGTCAATGACAAATATGCTTTTATGGGGCTAAATCTCTCCCAGGCTTCATATATTGCCATTTTGTACATGTTGATTGGATCATTTTGCATTTATTATTTCACAAAACGGCACCAAAACATAAGATAACTGCAGCGCTAAATTTTGATGGCGTGTTCGAAATAAGTAAGATCAATTTGTCACTAATACTTTTTATGCCAATTGCTTACTTTATTTACCTATCCTACTGTAATCATTTACATTCTAAAAAAGCATTAGTGACATTGGATTTATGAACACCTGGCTTCCCTTTGGATATTCAAACAACTATTTTAAATATTTACTTTTTAATACTTGAATAGGTATTTAACCCACATTTTAAATAATCAGCATAAGCATCTACACCTTCCTTATAACCTCTTGGTTTGGCCATCACTTTTTCATCCGGAGTCATAAGTACATATAAGGGTTGTGAATTTTGTTTAAAATTTACAATCTGCAAATCGGCCCAGACGTCACCTACATCACGAAGCTTTTCATTCCTTGAAGTAGAATATAAAACATCATCAAGTTTCTTTTTATCATCAACATAAAGCGATACAAGCACATAGTCGTTCAAAAGCATTTTCCTGACTTTATCTGCAACCCATATATGTTCCTCTGTTTTACGACAATTCACACATCCATAACCAGTGAAGTCAATCAAAACAGGTTTGCCTACTTCTTTGGCGTAGGCCAATCCTTCACAATAATCTCTGAAACAATTAAGATTATTAGCAGCTTTTGAATATGAAGGATATTTTGCTTTGATGGTTGCATCAACTTCTCCCTCCTTTAAAAAATAGTTGTAATGTGCAGGGGGAGCCAAACCACTTAACAGGAGCTTAGAATCATAGGATGCATTCTGCTTGTTGTAAAAAAATCCGGTTATCAGATACAGTGTCCATGTCAGTGAAATTACGGCAAAGACTTTTCTTGTGGTTGTTAGTTTTTTGAGTGGGCTGTCATGTGGAAACTTAATTTTGCCAAAAAGATAAATGGTCATGCCGGTAAAGATTACTACCCACAGCCCCATAAACAATTCATATCTCAAAAAGCCCCAATGTGATGTCATGTCTGCAACAGACAAAAATTTGAAAGCTAATGCCAATTCCAGAAATCCTAGAACAACCTTTACTGAATTCATCCAGCTACCTGACTTAGGTAATGAATTTAACCATGCAGGGAAAGCCGCAAAAAGTCCAAAAGGAAGTGCCAAAGCAAATGAAAATCCAAACATGACAACAAATGGTCCGAGTTTATGACTAGCCGATTCGACAATTGCAGATCCAATAATTGGCCCTGTACATGAAAATGAAACAATTGCTAACGTAAATGCCATGAAAAATATCCCAAAATAGCCTCCTTTGTCTGCCATTTCATCGCTTTTATTGGCCAACCATGACGGCAAAGTAATTTCATAATAACCAAAAAATGAGAATGCAAAAAACAAAAAGATTGCAAAGAAAATCGTATTGGCAATCCAGTTTGTAGACAGTGCATTCAGAGCTGTTGCACCGAATACTGCCGTAATCAAAAGTCCAATTAAAACGTAGATTACGATGATTGATATTCCATACAATATACCGTTTCGAGTACCGGACTTTTTATCTTTACTCCCTTTAGTAAAAAAACTAACCGTCAAAGGAATCATCGGAAAAACACATGGTGTCAAAAGTGCAATCAACCCTCCAATAA
>JAEUUM010000390.1 GCA_016787375.1 Saprospiraceae bacterium | reverse complement strand
TATCGGACCAAATGGGCAAGTGCTGGTTTCGAAAGATTCAATCGCAATGCAAAAGTATTTTGGCAAACTTTCAAGACAATGGAATGCCGGTGAAGCATTAAATAATTCCGGAGAAACCATAAAATTAGTGAATGGAACCGGCGCTGTAATTGACTCAGTTGCTTATGCAGATAGCAATGGCTGGCCGGATGAAGCTGATGGCGAGGGATACTCCTTGGTTTTGTGTGATCTGATTTCAGATAATAATTTGGCTTCCAACTGGAATATTTCTGTGAACAATACAAATGCCAAGATAAACAATACAAGCCTATTTGGAACACCATTGAGCTCAGGAGGATGTATTACGCAACCAACAGTTCGTTTTTCGACAAATTCGGTAACCGTAAATGAAAGTGGTTCGGGAGCATTTGTCAGAATAATAAAAAAGGGAGTCGGGCCGGGTGTACAAAGTGCAACTTTAAATATAAATTTATCAAAATCTACTGCTCAGAATGGTTCGGACGTAAGCATAACCGTCCCTGTTGTGTTAAATTTTTCATCCAATAAAATTCTTGATACGCAGTTGGTATTTATACCTGTTATTGATGATTCACAAATTGAATCAGATGAGGATTTTGTTCTTGACTTGAGTTCTTCTTCCTTGATTGTACTTCCTAATGCCGGAACTTTTACAATGGTAATCAAAGACGATGATACAGCGAGTGAAAAGAAATTGATTTTGACAGGTGTTTTTGACGCTCAGGCAAATGGGCTGGCTAGCGCAAAAGGGGTGGAAGTGTTTGTTGCGGATGACATTGCTGATTTGAGTATTTATGGTATAGGTTCTGCCAATAATGGAGGAGGCAGCAATGGAGTTGAATTTGTTTTCCCTCAAGTTTCAGTCTCCAAAGGCACCTATATACATTTAGCCGCTGATAGTGCTTTGTTCAATCAATATTTTGGATTCAAAGCAGATTACATTACTTCTGCAATGAACATCAATGGAGATGATGCAATAGAATTATTTGAAAACGGAGGTGTCTTAGACGTTTTTGGAGATATTAATTTAGATGGTACAGGACAACCATGGGAATATCTCGATGGATGGGCATACAGAGTAAATGGAACAGGACCGGATGGAAATAAATTTGAAATTGGAAATTGGTTTTTTGGCGGAGTTGGTTCTCTTGATGGTGCCCCCAATAATTCAGGTGTTGCAAATCCTTTTCCTATTAACACTTACAGTTTAAGTCCAAGTACCAAAACAATTTGTAAAGATGATGCTGCTACTACAGAGTTTGAAACATCTGTAAGTATTAGTATTCTTACAAACGATATTTTGCCCAATGGAGTGAAGAAAATCACACTTAGCGTACCTCAACATGGTGATGTGTTGCTCAATAACAATATGGTAATTTATACTCCGAATGATGGTTATTGCGGTTCAGATTCATTCAGTTACATTTTGGAAGATAACAATTCAGGAAAAGATACAGCTGAAGTAAATTTGAGTGTTAAATGTGCTTTGTCATACCCTAAATACACCATAAATACAGTTACATCTGTAGATGCTCTAGGTGTTCCTGATTCAATAGGGGTTTCATGCGAATTAAAAGGAATTGTATATGGAAATGATTTTCAAGGTGGAACGAGCATACAGTTTTATGTGATTGATAATACTGGTGGGATTTCAGTTTTTAGCAATGATCCGTTTGGTTATACAGTCAAAGAAGGAGATGAAGTGGCTATCAGAGGGACAATTGTTCAGTTTTCAGGTCTGACCCAGATTTCTCCGGATACACTTTGGTTGATATCACAAAATAATCCTTTAAAGTCTCCAACTGTAGTTACGATACTATCTGAAAATACAGAATCAGAATTTGTGAAAATCAACAAAGTTGCATTCAAAGATAAGTCTCAATGGAAAACAGGTATGGGAACCGGGTTTACCGTTGATCTTGGAGATAAGGATGGCAATACGATCGTGATGCGAGTTGATAATGACATTGATCTTTTCAATCAACCTGTTCCAAGCTATACTTGGTTTAATCTTACTGGAATCGGGAGCCAATTTGATAACACTTCCCCTTTTACATCAGGGTACCAGATTTTACCACGATATGCTTCTGATTTAGAAGGGCTTGTTGCAACATTTGATAAAACCCTTGATTCAAAAATTCAACTATCTCCAAATCCGAGTAGTGGTGATCTTCTGATTCAAAGCGATCTGGATTTAGATGAAATGTTAATCAGAAATCAATTTGGTGCAATTCTGAAAAGCTATAAAAAATCAGACTTAAGCAAAATATTGGACATTTCTGATCTGCCTTCAGGTATGTATTTCATGACTTTTAAAATTGCTGATTCAGAGCTTACTAAGAAATTAATTAAGCAATAACCATAGAAAAAGAGAGCCGTTAAAATCACGGCTCTCTTTTCAATTTTTTGTAAATAAATCAATTCAACATTACAGAATATTCATTTTTATCTTTCAGGCTAACTTCGATGTTTTCCTGC
>JAEUUM010000388.1 GCA_016787375.1 Saprospiraceae bacterium | reverse complement strand
CCAACCAGATACCTTGAATGACAAAAACCAGTTGCCAGATCAGTTTGCAAATCAAATGTTGAAATGATTCCGCCCACATAATCAAAAGATCGAATCAACATTTCAGGAATATTAAATCCATCCAAGATATTTTGGTACGACCCTCCCGTCAATTTAGAGAAATTTGTAAAAAAATAGGAATTGCCATAATAATAAACACCATTGACATAATTATAGGTATAATTTTGGTTTTGTGTGGCCACAATATGGACAGGAATTACAGGGTTCATCAGATTTATAAGGTCAGTACTCAATTGATTGGAATTCAAAATGGATCCGTTTTGATCAGCACCCGAGACTAAAATTATTTTTCCTCCATCCTTTTTTTGGTTAATGAAATCAATGGCTGTAGCCAGCAAAGAACCCATATTGCTATAGTTTGCTAATGAATTTCCAATCAATTTAAATGCATTTTCAATGGATAGTGAATCTGCAGGTATCCAGTTATCAGAAGCTTTTTTGATGTTAACATTAGACACAAACAAATTGAATGAGTCCTTTTGATTTAAATTTTGTAATAATTCAGTTTTAACCGCATTAATAATTTGATTTTTAGAAAAGCTTGAATTTCCTGCGTCATGATCAAGGCAAATAGCTATTTTTTTTGCGTTATTACTTTCAAGAAAATACGATGGCAAAATTGCCAATTCGTATATCCCTTCACCTTGAGAACCGTGTTTGGCTAAATAATATCCATTTTTAATAGGTGAATTGTACGATATTTTAAAGTTGTTAACAAACTCTGAGTTCAAAATAGAAAGGGAATAATACTTTCCAAAAACGGGATCGTATAGTTCAGTAAGATTTTTATTACTTTCAATAACTAAGTTGGGAGATTCAAAACTTGAATCAGGAAACACGGCAACTTCTAATTTATTCAATGGAAACTTTGAAATTTTAACTAAATCGATGGGTATTGAAGCAAAATATTTTGATGCATTAATATTTGCAGGCAGTAGAAATCCAAGCTTAACTTTTCTGGTTGAATTGGGTAAAATTGGAAACACCCTTAGTTCATAGTTTGATTTAGAGTTTTTAAAAAGAATGGATGGGTCTTTTTTCCTTTTGACAATGTCCTCATAAATTGTAGAAGCAGACCATCTGTCAAATATTTTTCCTTCAGATATTTCATCCCCAATCCATAACCAGGATTCAAAAACTATTGCATTTTCCGGAAGGGAAAATCTAAACTCCATCTCCAATGAATCACCCGGGCTTCCGAAATAAATATCCTTATCTGAAAGCGTTAGATATAGACCATATTCAACAAATAAACCCTTTGGCTTTACTGATAAAAATGCACTTTCTATTGATCCATTATCATATTGCCAACTTTGTTTAGGATTCAGTACTCTCAGGTAATTCTGAGAAAATGAATAGTAAGAACAAAAACTAATTATCAATAAAATTGAAAAAAATCTCATGGTTTAGTATTTTAATACAAATTTACAAAGGCTTAATGTATTAAGTTAAATAAATCGCAGTAACGCCAATAATTGACAAAACTTTTAGTGAACGATAACTATAATCCTGTGGTAGATACGTCGTATTCACATTAATTTGTATTTTGGAAACTAAAATAAATTTAGACTTTAATTGAAATTCTGATATGGGAGAACAAAGTATTGCACTAAATCCTGACCAATTATATATGCATAATTTCATCAGGCATCTACTCAATGATGTTGAAGCCCTGAAGATCATGTTGGATGAAAATTATTTTGAATCCGGAATTACGCGAATAGGTGCCGAACAAGAAATGTGCCTGGTGTATAAAGACACCCTGAAACCTGCAAAAATCAACATGGAAATCATGGAGAAAATGAAAGATTTTCCATGGTTGACGACTGAATTGGCAAAATTTAACCTGGAGACAAACTTTGACCCAAAGGTCTTTACAGGTAGTTGTTTTAGTGACCTTGAAGAGGAAAATCATTATTACCTGAAGACCATTCAGCAATACCTCGATCCTTATAATGCGAATATAATATTAACAGGGATTCTGCCAACCCTTAACAAAAATGACCTGGACATTGAGAACCTGACACCTAAAGATCGGTATTATGCATTGATGAATGCGATTAAATCACAATTAATAGGGCAATCGTTTGAGTTGAGGTTGAATGGGATTGATGAGTTGAACATCCGCCACGATTCGCCTCTTTTAGAGGCATGCAATACTTCATATCAGGTTCATTTGCAGGTTTCGCCACTTGACTTTGTGAAAATGTACAATATTTCACAAACATTAACTGCTCCGGTCCTGGCAATTGCAGCTAATTCGCCCTTGGTTTTTGGAAAAAGGCTTTGGCATGAATCACGTATTGCTTTGTTTCAACAAGCACTCGACACAC
>JAEUUM010000332.1 GCA_016787375.1 Saprospiraceae bacterium | reverse complement strand
CAAATTGCTGAAAATTTTTACTTTGCCAATGGTGATGAAGTAAAATTGAACACAGATCTTCTTGAAGCGCTCGATGGTGGATTGCAATCACCAACTATAAACTTTGCTGATATTCCTGAACTTGAGACTCTAAAAATTATACTTAAAGAGATAGAACTAAAGTATATTACTGTTTTCTTTAAATTTCAAAATAAGCTTGAACCTGAAAAAGTAGCTGAATTTCTTCAAAATATTTGCTTTGTTTCCGGTTTAAAAACTGAAGAATTGAAAGGTGGTCTGATGCTTTCATCTGATTCTGATCTTATTATTTTGAATCAATATCCAAACTTGAGAACATTGCACATTCAAATTGAAGACAATTGGAGTGAAAATGAACCGGATGATCTGCTTTTTCAAATTTTAAAGAGGGCCCACATCGTGTGGAACAACTTACCAAAACTTCAATCAGAGCAATTAGCAAACAAATTTTATTTCACAATCAGGATTGGCAATGATTATTTGCTTGAAATCGCTAAAATCAGGGCGCTCTATGTTTTATGGGGCAATTATCAACTGGCTAATGGCCTGGAATCACCTTTAAAGCCCTTTGTAAACATTGAATTTCGAGGCGATGCTTATGATTCTGATACCAATAAAAATTTGATTAAGTCATCAACTATGGCTTTGGCTGCAATCACAGGAGGCGGATCTAGAATCACTGTATTGCCTGCCGGTGATAATGAAACACCATTCCAAAGAAAAATAGCCCGTAATGTTTTGAATTTATTGGAATTAGAGTCCGGTTTAAAAAACATTTCTGATCCGGCAGCTGGAAGTTATTACATTGAAAACTTAACTCATTTAATCGCTGATTCTGCATGGAAAATGTTTATCAAAAGATAAAAACCGGGCGCAACATAGTTTTAGAGCCAACAAATTTTACTGGATTGATTAATGATTTTTCTGCGCCCGGTAAATTTTTTCTGCCTGGGATGGCAAAAAACCTGAGTCAAAACTATCGCCGGGTTTTGAACAATACAATAGACAATATTTGAGTTAACAGAGTTTAACCTAAAACACGATTTGGCAAAATAAATTTTAACATTTAAACGATTTCAATAACTTGATAGACAAATAGTTATAAAATTTTAACATTTACATACTCACTTACAATCTAAAACTTTAACAACGTACAATGCCCAAAAAGCCATCCTTTGATATACCTGGTGAAGGTTTTGATCCGGCAAAGACCTCAGATTTACCTGGTGGCAGGTTAAATCCATCTGCCTTCAGGCGTAATGCTTTGAATGGAATGGATGCAGTTCGAGTTTTGGCCCAGAAGATAAAAAGCGGTGATATCGTTGCTTTATCTAAAGGAATTACATTGATTGAGAGCAATAAAGACACGGACCGTCCTCTTTCGCGTGAGTTAATCAGTTTATGCTTGAATGAAAAAGAAACCTCAGTTAGAATCGGAATTTCAGGTAGTCCCGGAGTAGGTAAAAGTACATTTATTGAATCGCTTGGCCAGGCTTTGGTGGAACAAAATAAAAAGCTTGCGGTCCTAGCTATTGATCCAACCAGCAGCCTAACCGGTGGAAGTATTTTGGGAGATAAAACCCGAATGATCAATCTAAGCACTCACCCAAATGCATATATTAGACCAACACCTGCGGGTAAAATGCTTGGTGGAGTCGCACGTTATACGCGTGAAGCCATTATTCTTTGTGAAGCAGCAGGATATGATGTCATTCTGATAGAAACGGTAGGTGTTGGACAATCAGAAACAATTGTTGAATCAATGGTTGACCTATTTGTTTTACTAATATTACCAGGAGCCGGAGATGATCTGCAAGGCATCAAACGAGGTGTAGTTGAAATGGCAGACCTGCTGGTTGTAAACAAAGCAGATGGTGAAAGAATTAATCTCGCCAATCAAGCCAAAGCTTCTTATACACATGCTTTACATTTATTTCCGCCAAAAGAGAGTGGCAGTTTGGTTGAAGTTTGTACTTGCTCATCCGTAGAGTCAACAGGCATTATTGAAATCTGGCAAAGGGTACTAAAATTATTGGAAACACACCATTCAAATGGTTATTTCACGAAGAGAAGAAATGCGCAATTACTTCATTGGTTTGAAGAAACCATCAGGAATAATCTGTTCGACCTTTTTAACAACAACCAAGTTATCAAAGAAGAAATTTCAATGCAAGAAAACGCAATTCTCTCCCACAAACTCAGTCCGTTTGATGCAGCTGAATCTCTGTTAAAACGCTTCATTGAAGAATTAAGAAAAAACTAACCTGAGGAAATAAGGGGTAATTAAAATTTGGAGTAGAAGGTTTTAAAAAGTATTGGAAACCCATATTTTACATATTTTAATAACTCTTCAATTCAATCTCCCTGTTTTATGAGTTTACAATGATTTTTAAACTTTGTTCTCTCCAAATACATAATCAAAAATTATTTCAATTGGGTGTACTGTTGATTTACCTGTTCCATCTTTTATTTGATGTCTGCAACTTGTACCTGATGCTGAAATGATAAAATCTGATTGCTGAGAATTAATGGTTGG
>JAEUUM010000260.1 GCA_016787375.1 Saprospiraceae bacterium | reverse complement strand
GGAATTGGCGAAATTAATGCAAATAAATTATTGATATTCAACGCTTTAACGCTTAATACTACCTTCATCGATGTAGCTCGGAATCCAACATCATCTAAAATGATACCCGACACAATTGACGACTTGAAGGCAATGGATTATGATTATTTATGTAAAACTCGACTCGGACCTAGTGAAATTACTCCTGAAGAATTAAGTAATGAATTATTTGATAGAGAGAAAATCCAATTCATTGATGTAAGAGAAGAAGGAGAATTACCAGTTTTAGATGAACTTTCTGGATTAAAAATCCCCTACAAGGATATTGAAAAGCTGGTAGACCGGATTGATAATAGCAAAAAGTTAATTTTATATTGTAAAAGTGGCAAAAGAAGTGCATCAGCTATAGATTTATTGAATAAAAACCATCACTTCGAAAATTTATATCATCTTGAAGGTGGTATTGATGCATGGTTGCGCTTCAAAAAATTAAAAAAGGAGTCAGGATGAGTAATACAGATAAAAAAATGAAAAAAATTTTCATAGATGGTCCAATAAAACCACAATTCATCGCAGATTCAATTGCCAAGCATGGTTCAAAAACTGAAATCGGGGCACATCAGATATTTCTTGGTCAGATTCGTTCTGATAAAATTGAGGACAAGCTTGTTAAAGCAATTGAATTTACGAGCTACATTGCAATGGCAGAGGAGGCATACCACCATATTCGTGAGTTGATTTTTAGCAAATATGATATTACTTGCATGCATGTTTACCATAGCTTAGGCATCATTAAAGCTGGTGAGATCAATCTTTTTGTGTTTATTTCATCAAGACACAGAAGGGACGCCATTGAGGCATGTAGTGAAATGGTGGAATTAATAAAAACCAGCCTGCCAATTTGGGGTAAAGAAATTTTTGAAGATGACAATTATCAATGGAAACAGAATAATTAAATTAAAAAATGGTCGATATAACCCACAAAATAAATACCCTTAGGTATGCACGTGCACAAGCAATTGTCAAAGTTAGCAACGAGCATACCATTGATGCCATCAGAAACAAATCTGTTCCAAAAGGTGATGTTTTAGAAATGAGTAAATCAGCGGCATTGTTTGCCATAAAAAGAACAAGTGATGTCATACCCGATTGTCACCCACTGCCAATTGAGTTTGCATCTGTCAGTTTTAATATTGACAAATTAGAAATTCAAATACAAGTTGAAGTTAAAACAATCTACAAAACCGGTGTTGAAGTTGAGGCCATGCATGGAGCGTCTGTTGCCGCGTTGACAGCTTATGATATGCTGAAGCCTCTAGACAAAAATATTGAAATTCATTCGATTAAACTTCTTGAAAAAAAAGGCGGTAAATCTGATTTTAATGAAGAATTTAGAAAAAGCTTAAAAGCCGCTGTAATTGTATGTTCTGACTCAATTTCTGCTGGAACCAAAGAAGATTTTGCAGGTAAAGCCATCATCAGCAAACTGGAATCTCTTGATATAAACATTGTTGATTATGACATCATACCCGACGACACAGAGGATATTGTTTCCAAAGTAACTACCCTGGTCGAAAAAAAAATAAATATGGTAATATTCACCGGAGGAACCGGACTTTCTCCACGTGATGTTACACCCGAGGCCATTATACCTCTCCTTGACAGGAACATACCCGGAATAGCTGAGGCTATAAGAAGTTATGGGCAACAAAGGACCCCATATAGTATGTTATCAAGAAGCGTATCCGGACTAATCGGAGAAACGCTGGTGCTTGCTTTGCCGGGTTCAACTAAAGGAGCCAAAGAAAGCATGGATGCGTTATTCCCTTATATTCTGCATATCTTTCGAGTCATGGAAATGACAAGACACGAATAAGACATGATGCCAGTTTTAACAAAAAAACCAAACAAATTATTTAAAACCACTCATCAATCAATATTTTTTAACCAGATTTTTGAAAAACAAATCCTACTGTTCTAATTCCTTTTACTCCAAATTTTTATTATTCCAACAAACAATTAATCAAACTAAGGCATCTATTTTGTAAGCTAAATTAGTAATTTGCATTTACAAACCCATTAATAAAATAACACTCACCCATGCTCAGAAAATCATTTAAGCTTTTTATTGCTTCTCTCGTTATTTTAACAAAAGCTGCAATTGGTATAGCTCAAATACACATTGGGCCTGGTCAAACTTATTCAAATCTTGAAGCAGCATCATCGGCGATCATGCCGGGTGATACTGTGTATGTTCATGCTGGTATCTACAACAATTATCAATATGTTGACGGACTCAAAGGATTACCTAACAAATGGATTACTTTTAAAAGATTTGAACATGATTCAATCGTAATCAGAGGAACATGGCAAATAAGCAGTGGAGCTTATTTGCATTTTGTAAACCTATTTTTTGAAGGAGATGGACAAAAGGAAAACAGCATCCGATTTCACATTGACAACAAAGGCGATTGTGCATTAAACGGGCATCACATTTTGGTTGAAAATTGTTATTTTGGCAATGTTGATGATTCAAATTCCTTTAAGTTTGGAGGAGTTGATACTTTCGAAATTCGGAATTGCGTCTTCAAAAACAACAGTACAAATTTTGCGGGCATTGCACTTAATATCTGCCATGACGGAATTGTTACAGGTTGTTATTTTGAAAACATCAAAACCAAAGCCATTCAGACAAAGCTGGGATGCCGAAACATAACCATCGAAAAAAATTTCTTTAAAAATTGCGGAACAGCTGATGCTGTATTAAAAATTGGGGAATCCGGAGGCTTGAATTTCCATTGTGCAGGCGATGATTGGACCGCAAAAGATATTTTTGTCTTTTCAAACATCATCCTCGGTGGTCGTACACCCTTTACAATTGGACAGTCGCAAGATTGTAAATTTGTAAATAATACTTTCATTTTTCCGGAGCAATTCGTCTTAAGAGTCCTCCCCGATCAGCCTGTTTTTACTTTAAAAAACCATTTGATTGCTAACAATATTTTTTACCTGAAGAAAACAATCTATTTAAATGGATCTAATGACTCTACCCAAAATGTATTCATTAAAACAGTTGAGATCAACAACAACGTATTTTATAATGTTGACAATCCAACCTGGTCAGGTCCTGACCCCAATGGCGGAGCCTATGATGCCGAAGAACTCAAAGGTGCCAAATTTATCAATAATTTCAGCTTCGAGCCAATTTTTGAAAATTTTATAAATAACAACTACAAACCTTCTGTAAATAGTCCTGTTGTAGGGACAGGACTTGATGTCTCCGCTCCTACAGAGGATTTTTATGGAAATGGATTTTTAAAACCAAGATCTATTGGCGCTTCAGAAAAAGAAAAAACTACTCAAATCACCGGCATTGAAAATTCAACATCTCAATTCACAGTTTTTCCTAATCCAATCAACATGCAGGAGGACATCAACATCTTTTTACCTTCAAATCAAAAAATCAATCTCATTAAAGTACTTGACCTTTCTGGTAAAGTGCTTAAAGTTATCCCACAAGATGGGAACCAAGAATCAGCTAAAATAAATCTGGAACTTAAAAATACAGGAGTTTATTTTTTACTCATCAATACAACTTCAAAGTCAACTTTCAAGCAAAAGTTAATAGTCTATTGACCTGATTCAAATTATATTAATTAAGTTTGAACAACTTTTATTCTCAAAATAATTTGTCAACTTATTGGTAATGAACATGAAGTACATTTTTTTCCTAATTTCAATTTTCGGATATTTCGGAAATACTCTCCAAGCCCAAATTTCTCCAACTCTTCCGGATATCTCCTCTATTGAAACTTGCTTTCCGGACACGACCGGTTACAAAATCATAACTGTGGGACCGGTGGGTAGAGATTACAGTGATTTGCAGGAGGCAATTAACAATGCGGGTTTGGGAAGTATGCTTTTGCTGGATGCGGGTGCAACATTTTCCGGCAGTTTCACACTGCCTAACAAACCCGGTTCAGGTTGGATAATCATAAGCTCATCTCACATGAGTTTATTACCAAAACAAGGTAACAGGATTGAACCCAACTCTTCAACCGGGAACACCCTTTATCCGACGCAGAAGGATGCAATGCCAAAAATAATCACCACCAATCTTTCCGGGCTACCTTGCTTCAAAACCCAAAATTCTGCTCATCATTACAGATTTGTCGGATTGGAAATAACTGCTGACATCAATGTTCTAAACAGTTATGGTCTCATGTTTTTAGGTGATGCATCTGCAAATCAAAACAGTCTTGATAAGGTCCCAACAGACTTTATTGTCGATCGCTGCTATATTCATGGGCATTCAAATGCAACGGTTATGAAAAGCGGTGTTATACTCAATTGTGCTAATTCTGCAGTTATTGAATCTCACATTTCGGACTTTCATAGTATTGGTTACGACACTTATGCCATTGGAGGCACAAACGGACCGGGTCCTTTCATTATCCGAAACAATTACCTGGAAGCTGCAGGTGAAAATATTCTGTTTGGAGGAGCGGCACCGGCTATTCCAAATTTAGTACCGAGTGACATAGAGGTTCGCAATAATTATTTTTTTAAACCATTTTCATGGAAAGTTGACCATCCCGATTATGCAGGTAAACACTGGACAATTAAAAATCTGTTTGAATTAAAAACGGGTAAACGAGTTTTAATTGACGGCAATATCATGGAAAATTCCTGGGCTGACCTACCCATTGGGCAGAGCGGATATGCTATTTTACTGACTGTGAGAAGTGAAAACGGTGCTTCGCCTCAAGCAGATGTAAGTGATATTACCATTAGCAATAACATTATACGAAGAGCTGGTGCGGGAATCAGCATCTCCGGACATGATAGTCCTTCAGCTCAAAAATCAAAAAGAATTAAAATTGCCAACAACCTCTTTGATGAAATAAATGGTCAACTTTATGGTGATGGAAATGTTGCCGGCCCAAATGATGGAATTTTTATTAAAATCGGTGACCCTGAGGAAATAATTATTAGTCATAATACTGTTTTTCAGACAGGGGCAATCACATGGGCTTATGATACCATCTCACAAATAAAAATTACTGATAACATATTTAACTGTTCACTGTCTGCAGGTGGTTATCAAGGCATATATGGCCCGGGATTTGCAAAAGGTGGTAATGGACCAATGGGTAAATTCTTTAAAGGCATCACCGATGACAACAAAAAATTTCATAAAAATGTGCTTATTGGTGGACCTGCTTCAAATTATTCGAATTACAATACACTCAGCAACAACTATTTCCCGGCATCTACAACTGAAGTGAATTTTAATAATTTTGCAAACGGTAAAAATGATTTCCATGATTATGCATTGTCTATCATTAGTGCCTATAAAAATTCAGCAACTGATAATACAGATATTGGAGTTAATTTTAATTTGCTTCAAGAGGCCTTCAATCATAAAGTCTCATGTAAAACAACTCAAAATGTAACAATTGATCAATTTTCCAAAAATATCAGTATCCAGCCAAATCCTGTTAATCACCAATTTTCATTAACAAGCTCGGTTGAATTAAAGAATGCTACTCTTGTTTTGGTAAATGAATTGGGTCAAGAGTTATTCAAAAAATCACATATTTCAGAAAAAGTATCAAAATTTGACTTGGAACTAAATCCCGGAGTTTATTTTTATATCCTATCGCAAGCCGGATTAAATATTGCTAATGGAACGTTAATTGTGGAATAGAAATTTTTTTTATATTTGGAAAATACTTTCAAACGAAAAGAAATATTCTTAATCAAAATTCAATTAACATCCAATGAAGAGAGATAAAATCATATTTTGGATTGCGACCTTATTGATAGTGATTTTTGAAGGCGTGCTGCCGGCACTAACGGCTCAATCTGATGAAGCTAAAGAAGGGCTAAAACATTTAGGGTACCCTGAATATTTTGGTGTCATGCTAATGTTTTTCAAAATTATTGGAGCCTTGGTTCTGTTGCTCCCAAAACTACCTCCAACACTTAAAGAGTTTGCATATGCCGGATTTGGAATTGATTTTATTGCCGCGTTTGTGAGCATTTGGGCGGTAGATGGCCTAGTTCCAACTACTGTATTTCCTTTGGTGGCCATGACTATTCTCTTGATTTCCTATTTCTATTATCATAAAATATTCATTGCACGTGAAAGTGAACTTGCAGAATAAAATCAATATTTCTTTCAACAATAT
>JAEUUM010000256.1 GCA_016787375.1 Saprospiraceae bacterium | reverse complement strand
GGAATAAATAGTTTTTGACGTTTGGTCGATGTAGGACTTCTTTCCGGTTAGCATGAAAGAAGTACTGCCTCCACCGGTTACTTTAAGTGTCGAAATAGGACCTTCAAGTAATATTTTGCTCTGAAATAGGCTACCGGAAACTATCCCGCTCAATCTCTTTTTATTTCCGTCTCTGGTTTTGATGTCAACAACTGCTGATATTCTGCCGCCATATTGTGCACCAAATCCACCAGTGTAAACATCAACTGATCTGATTGCCTCCGTTTCGAATACCGAGAAGAACCCGATTGAGTGAAAAGGATTGTATATGGTTAAGCCATCCATCAAGACTTTATTCTGTATGGGTGCACCACCCCTGATGTAGAGTTGACCTCCCTGATCACCCGTTGAAATTACTCCGGGTAATACCGGTAAATATTGAGCGATATCCGCTTCACCCCCGGTTGATGGTAATGCCCTTATCTGCTTCGGTGTAATTGTGACTTTTGAAATGAGGACTTCCGTTTTAGCAACTTCCTTTTGGGCACTAATTTCTATGTCTTGTAAGTTGATACCACTTTCAGAAAGAAGTATTTGTTTGTTTGCGTATCCGCCTTTTCTGATTGTTATATCTAAAGTTAAACTATCGTAACCGAAGTATTTGACAATCATGGTATAATCACCTGCCGGAACTTCATTTACCGAATAAAAACCAGATTCGTTTGAAGATGCGCCGTACTTTGTGCCTTTCAGGATAACACTTGCGAATGGCAGCGGATTCCCGGTAGCCTTATCTAAGATATTACCACGAACTCCACCATTATTCTGGGCAAACGCACTTCCGCACAAACCAACAACCAATGTTATTAAACAGAGTCTCAGTATCTTCATAAAAATTTCATAAATATTTAATCGGACAAAAATACAAGCTAATTATAACAATTGGTTATTTTTTTTACCTAAGCGCCGGATTGTCTTAAAATATCGTTCAAACTTAAAACTTGAAGTCTACCTCTATGTCCAACAACAGAGGAATTAGAGAAGAAATACAACTGAATTAAATATCCAATACAGCTTCACTTTGTCTGATGATTGTAAACTCATTTTCGACATCTACAACCGTGGTTGGCTCATACGTACCTAAACCGGCATCAACAATAATATCAACAACGTGATCAAAATTTTCTTTGATATCGATTGGATCTACCAAATAGCTATCACTTTCATCTTCATCAGATTTTAGAGATATCGACAAAATTGGTCTGCCAAGTTCCTGGATAATCGCCAGTGCAACAGGATTTCCGGGAATTCGGATGCCAACTGTTTTTTTGGTCTTTTCAATCATTTTACCTACCTTGATATTAGCCTCCATTATAAAGGTGAAGGCACCGGGAGTATTGCGTTTTATGACCCTAAATGTTGCAGTATCAATGGGTTTTATATAATCAGATGCCATTGAAATGTCACTGCAAATAAAAGTTAATTCAAACTTTTTAACCTTGTCGCCTCTTAACTTGATAATCTTTTCAATAGCGGACTTGTTTAACAAATCACATCCCAAAGCATACACACTATCTGTTGGGTAAATTATCACGCCTCCTTTTTCGAGCACTTCAACAATCTTTTGAATTTTTCCCGGTTCCGGATTTTTAGGATGTACTTGAATCATCATAATCAGTTTTCGTTTAAATCATTAAAAATATCAGCTAATTGATCTTTAAAAGTAAATTGGTTATCCATTAACTCTTTAGTTATAACTTCAAAGGCCGCCAGTCCATGCAACAATAATTCAGCAAAAAACATTTCATCTTTTTTCTTAACCTCATTGTTGTCAATCAGCTTGTCGGAGCCTTTGATGGATTTCAGCTTTTTCTCAAAGGACTTTTGAGGTTCATTCAGGAGTAAATCAACAAAATTTCCTGCTGCGAACCATTGTCTGAGAACTCCATACGGATCTTTTTCAGAACCTTTTTTTAACGCATCAGGATTAGGGAAATGCTCAAGGAACAATTCCTTTATACCTTCATTGATTATTTGTATGGCCACATTGTACGGACCTTCTTGTTCTCCTTCATATACCAACTCCACCTTTCCGGTTATAGATGGTATTACTCCCCAAAGATCACCAATTCGCACTTCAGCAGATTTCTCCTTATTCAACAACATTCGACGCTCAGCTGCACTTATAAGGTTTTCAAAAGCCGAAATACTCAGTCTTGCAGAGACACCACTTTTGTCATCGATCAACTCAGACTCTCGTGCATTAAAAACGATCATTTCAACCAAACGTTTCAAATCAGGGTGAATGTTAACAGTTTTTATTTGATCATCTGTCAACTTAGCCTCTTGCTCGGTAATCATTGAAGCGACCTCGATACTCGTCGGGTAATGGGTAAGTATTTGACTGTCAATCCGGTCTTTCAAAGGTGTGATGATGCTTCCTCGGTTTGTGTAATCTTCCGGATTTGCGGTAAATAAAAATTCAATATCGAGATTCAGTCTCACTTTAAAACCCCTGATCTGAATATCACCTTCTTGAAGTATATTGAAAAGTGAAACCTGAATACGGGCCTGTAGATCCGGCAACTCATTGATAACAAAAATGCAACGATTGGATCTTGGAACCAATCCATAGTGAATGACCTTTTCATCATTATAATGAAGCTTAAGAGAAGCTGCTTTGATCGGATCAATATCACCAATCAAGTCAGCAACAGTTACATCAGGAGTCGCAAGTTTTTCAACATAGCGATCAGAACGGTGTATCCAACTGATGGGGGTTTCATCACCCATACTTTTTATCAACTCAATAGCATAGTTGCTAACCGGATTTAAAGGATCATCATTAAGCTCACTCCCTGCCACTATGGGCATATATTCGTCAAGCAAATTAACCATGGTTCTTGCAATGCGGGTCTTTGCTTGTCCACGCAAACCGAGCAGAAGTATATTATGTCTCGACAATATTGCCCGTTCAATGTCGGGTATTACAGTATCTTCAAAACCATAAATACCCGTAAATGGGGTTTTGTCTTGCTTTAAAAGAAGAATCAAATTTTTGCGAAGTTCATCTTTTACTGAAATGCTTTTGTACCCGGACGATTTAAGTTCGCCGAGTGTATGAATTTGAGGTCTTGACATGTAAAATTTTTTAATCTTAACTCTCAAAGTCTGACTTTTGTTTTGAAGGGTCGGTAAAAATATTTTGAATTAGTATTTATTTAAGTAATGCTTCAAAAAATAATTTGACTTTGGGAAATCATTACATGAGATTTCAGTTACTTTTGTCAAACAAAATCAAGCATCATGACACTCAATGAAAGAATTATCGCAGAAATCAAAGAAGAAGCCGCTGCTACTAGAAGGTTACTCGAATTGGTACCATTTGAAAAGGCAGATTTCAAGCCACATGAAAAATCAATGACTCTCAAAAGACTTGCAGTGCATGTTGCTGAGATTTCAGGTTGGTGGAAGGAATGCCTTGTGAGTGATGAGTTGGACTTCTCGAAAGGAGATTTTACGCCAAAACAGTATAATTCAACCGCCGAAATTGTTGCTCTACATGATGATTTGGTTCAAAAAGCTGAAAAAATCTTGACAGATACTCCTGAATCTGAATTTGAAAAACCCTGGACCATGCGAGATGGTGAACAGATATTTTTCACCATGTGTAAGGCGCAAGTCGTAAGATCATGGTGTATGAACCACCTGTATCACCACAGAGGTCAATTAACAGTTTACCTGAGATTGTTGGATGTTCCGCTCCCTGGCACATATGGTCCGAGT
Source organism: Saprospiraceae bacterium (assembly GCA_016787375.1). Lineage (GTDB taxonomy): Bacteria > Bacteroidota > Bacteroidia > Chitinophagales > Saprospiraceae > JAEUUM01. The sequence continues at coordinate 1,312 of JAEUUM010000256.1, read as the reverse complement.
GCTGATGCCGGTTAGGGTGTTATATAACTGTATCAAGCTATTTTTATTTTAGGAGATTTACCAAAACGTTCAATTTACTGAAAAAGCTTTACCGGAAAAAGTCAGGTCCGTATAATGGGTCATTTAGGCTCCATTACTTTTTGGGTCTTATCCATTTTATTGGCACCGGCTCCAGTTGATGTCTGGTGATATAAGTTCATCATGTAAAAAATGATTTTCTTAATGAATGCATTAATCAGATGGAGGAAGACTCTCAAATAAATACAGATTCAATTAACCAAGTTACTAAAACCCAACTGACTAAATTACTAACAAATGGGTCATGCAGAATGGGAGGTTGATTATCAGTTGTACCTCATCCACCTACCGGCACCTTCTCCTTCCTTTATAAAATAATAATTAAAAAATATGACTACACCGGATGGAGAAGGACTCCTGAATAAAAATAATAACTGATTTAACTGACCCAGTGACTAAAAATTAACTGATTAGATTACAATACAAAACAGTAAAATACATAAACAAAGTATCATAACTTTATGGATAAGCCTGGCGGACATCGGGATTGTTATAGTGTTGCTTTTAACAACATGAAATTATCACATAGTAAATTTGATTCTGTTGTGAATTGCTTGTAAATTGCATCTCATGTCCCGTACTGAGTTCAGCGAACGTCGGGATTATCTTAGTATGGCTTTACACAACCTCTCAGGTCAATAACCAATTCACTTGTCAGTTGTGAATTGCTTTTGAATTGTTATCTTAGTGTGGCTTTACACAACTCCAATCAACTCCGGTACTTTCAGCAGACTGTTGTGAATTGCTTTTGAATTGTTATCTTAGTGTGGCTTTACACAACTTAAAACTTTCTTCCCACTTGCATCCTTCCGTTGTGAATTGCTTTTGAATTGTTATCTTAGTGTGGCTTTACACAACAGTAAACGCTACTAAATATTATGGAACAGAGTTGTGAATTGCTTTTGAATTGTTATCTTAGTGTGGCTTTACACAACCAAGATCTCTAAATCCTATTTTGATGCTCGGTTGTGAATTGCTTTTGAATTGTTATCTTAGTGTGGCTTTACACAACTCGGGCTTTTGGGTTGGGTGCATTGCATTGGTTGTGAATTGCTTTTGAATTGTTATCTTAGTGTGGCTTTACACAACTTGTTTAATGAGATCAATATCGAATGTAAAGTTGTGAATTGCTTTTGAATTGTTATCTTAGTGTGGCTTTACACAACTATCAGCTATTAAACGTGAAATGTAATGCCGTTGTGAATTGCTTTTGAATTGTTATCTTAGTGTGGCT
>JAEUUM010000227.1 GCA_016787375.1 Saprospiraceae bacterium | reverse complement strand
AAATGAATTTAGGATTAAATTTAAGTTTAAAACCAACTGCGATTTTATAAGCGGTTCATATGCTTACCATAGTATATTTGGCAAATCAGGCTGTGGAGAATTTACAAAAGTAGATGAAGGTGAATCATTACCATTAATTATTAAAGGTGCTCCAAGCAATAACCAAGCAAAACTTTTTAAAGTAAAGCTAGACCCCTCATCGAAAATTTACCCGGGCCTTCCTTCTAAAATACGACTCTCCATTACAAATTTAGAGGATACCCCAACTGACAATTTTGACAAAATACTATTCTATATTCCATCTTCACTTTCATATATACTAGGTTCATCAGTTACTGTAAACCCAAATTCATGGAATATTGGTAATCCGGAAATACTTTCTGCTGGTGGTCAAACAATTCTTAAATGGATGATGCCTGCAGGTGTTCAGAAAAATCAAACAATAGTATTCGAATTTGATCTTAATGCTTTGGGAGTAAATTGTACTGATTTGTTTAAAGAAGTAAGTTTAGAAACCATTGCTGAAAGAAAAATAGAATGCAAAACGAATAACACAGTATGTGATTATAGTTTCAACAGTACAGAAAACGGTAAGCAGCAATTCCAAATACCAATAACAAAGCCAGTTATAACGATTGTGTCGTCAACTCCTAATGTCAGTTGTTCGGGGGATCCGATCAAATTGACGGCTAATGGTGGAAATACATATTCATGGAATAATCTTAACACCGGACAGGAGTTAGGTGGGGGTCAAAGTATATTTGTGACTCCGACTACCGTCACAACTTATCAGGTAACCGGGGTTTTAGGAAACTGTACAGCTGTTGCCACGATAAGTTTACAAACGGTAATTGATAAAAATCCGCCTATAATTAGCAATGTTCCAAAGGATGTTACAGTACAATGTGATGAAGTTGTGCCTGTTATAAATCCAACAGCGACAGATGATTGTGATGCGAATGTTGAAATTCTATATTCTGAATCAACACAAAATATTGACAAGTGTATTAAAAAAATTACAAGGACATGGGTTGCAAAAGATGATTTGGGTAATACCAGTTCAGCACAACAAATGATCACAATCATTGATTCTAAAGCACCTGTAATTAGTTTTTTACATCCACTTTTAATTGGTAAACAAGATGGTGATACAATAACAGTGAATTGTGGTGAGATGCCTGTCCTTAGTGCTTTGGATGCAATAGTTAAGGACAATTGTGATCCAAATCCGAATGTAGAATTTGTAGATTATGGCATATTATTGGGAGATTGTACAAAGGATGGATACTTCTTATTAATGGTTTGCGGATGGGTAGCGGAAGACAATTGCGGAAATAAAACCAAGGTTACATTTTATTTTAAAATAATTGATAATACGCCACCTGTTTTATCAGGTGTACCTGCTGATATAATCATCAATTTTGATGACCCAATACCGCCGGTTCCAAATGTAACAGCCAAAGATCTTTGTGATGATACAGTTTTGGTTGATTTTAAAGAATCCATGATAATGGTTGGCTGTCAAACAATCATTGTAAGAACGTGGAAGGCCACGGACGATTGCATGAATATGGTATCAGCAACCCAAACTATAAAAATTAAATGCAACCCATGTGTTTTACCTGAAATTATTTCAACAGAAGTCTTAAACGCAAGTTGCTCGCAATTTGGCTCTATAAAAATAGAGGTTAAAGATCCTGAGAACTATGAATATACTTGGGTTCCAAATCTAGGTGTGACCAATGTTTTAGGAAATCATAAATCCGGTTTATACCCCGGTGCATACAATTTAATCATTTCAAGCAAAAAGACTCAAAATTGTTTTAAAAAATACACTTTCAATATAATAAAAACAGGTAGTTGTGTAGATACCTTAAAAATCAAAGCTCCGAATGACCAAAACATTGACACGTGTTTAAATGCGTATATTAATCTACAAAAAGTGAGCAGTGTTGCAGTTTGTCATGACAATCCAATGACTGCTTCGATTCAACTTGGAAGTAACAAGAATTGCATAACCATTAAGCCAAATTCAGGATTTACCGGAAATGACCTATTGTGTGTTGTTCATTGTGATCAAAATATTTGTGACACAACTTATATTAAAATAGAATTATTTAAAAACAAACCGTCTGTTTGTGATGACATAATTACATTGAAGAAATCAGTAATTAAAACTGCAGATTGCTCATATGGTGCACCATTATGTATCGAGATCCCTTTCACTGATATTATAAATTATGAAATAACAGACAATGGAATTCCATATCAAGGATTTATGAAAGAATGTCTCAAAAATGGATTGAGTGGAACGGAAATGCTCCTCAAAAAAGGTACACATAAGCTGGTTTTTCAAACTACAACAGGCTGTACGGATACTGTCGAGGTAAAAGTCACCTGTGATACCAAAACCACAGTTAAGAATTCATTATACATCGGTGAGGCAAAATTATTTACACTTGATCAGACCAATTTGGGTGGTGAAAAAGTTACCATTACAAAAACATCCAAATACAATTCCAATTCAATTGTTGAGTTTAATGTAAGACCGAGTGAAAATCTCATTACATACACAGGATTAAAACCAGGAATAGTTCAAAACTCTTATTTGTATACAGCTGAAGATGGAAGTACCGATTTAATTACATTCGACATTACAGTTAAAGATGATAAAATTACAAATCAAGTTGTATCTAATAATTATCATTTTTCAACCACTATTAACAAAAGTGTTATCATTGAAACTCCTGAATTTCAGTCAACAAACCAGGCAGCTGACTATTTAAATATTTTTGATAATCCGTCAAATGGAAAAGTAATCTCGGCCGGAAATAAAATGATAGAATACATTCCATTGAGTGGATTTTGTGGTCAAGATCAATTCAAATACACAATTTGCCAGAATTCAGAATGTCAATATTCAACCGTAACCGTTGATGTAACATGTGAAGACTTGATTATTTATAACGGGATTACACCAAACAATGATGGAATCAATGACATTTTTGTTATTTCGGGTGTAGAAGCCTACAAAGAAAGTAGTCTTAAGATATTCAATCGTTGGGGTCAGGAAGTTTATTCCTCAAGTCCTTATTTAAATGATTGGTCTGGTCAAAGTAACGGAAAAATATTACCTGATGGTACTTACTTCTTTATGTTTGACAACGGTGAAGGAACCCATCGAAAAGGTTACATCTACTTGCAACGATAATTATAAAGAGGGTTGTAAACGATACAACCCTCTTTTTTTATTTCGAGCTAAAAGTTAATTGTTTGAGCGTTATCCCCACTTGTCCAATTGATTGACAAGAGCTTTGAAATCTTTGTGCAAAGGTGCTTCAATCCGCTTCTTTTCCATACTTACCGGATGAGTAAATTCCAATGCAAATGCGTGTAAAGTTGATCTTAACATCAATGGTTTTTCTTCTTCAAATTTAGAAGTTGACAATCCACGATTTTTTAAATCGCTGATGTAGAGTTTGTCTCTATTGCCATAAAGTGAATCAATGGCAAGAAGATGACCTATAGATTTGAAATGTACCCTTATCTGGTGCATTCTTCCAGTTAGAATATCAGCTTCAACCAAGCTATATTTTTTATATCTTTTTAATACGTGGTATAGCGTTACCGAGGGTTTTCCTTTGGGAGTAATAATCATCGCCCCACCTGAGGATTTTGTTTCACCAATAGGTTTATCGATTTTTCCATCATCCTCACGGACATAACCTTCAACCAAAGCCAAATAAGTTTTACGCAGATTGTGAGATTCAAAATCTCTTGAAAGTGACTTATGAATTTCGGAATTTCGTGCAAAAATCATGATTCCTGAAGTCTCTTTATCGAGTCGGTGCAAAGTATAAACTTCTGCAAATTCATTTTTTAGAAAACCGATTACGTTTGGCTTCTTGGGATCAAATCTATCCGGTATAGATAAATAGCCTGCGGGTTTATTGACAACAATTATGTAATCGTCTATGAAAATAATTTCAGGAACTAGATTCATAATTGCTTAAAGCTTTCTAAAAGTACGTCTGTTCAAAGCAAAATAGTACCACAATAAAGAACCATGAAAAATACCACGATTGTTAGGAGATTCAGGCAATTTTACCAAATCTATCTTTTCGTTAAAAAGCATCCTTTTGTAAAAAAGAGAAGGAATGTTGAATATGAAAAACAAATAAGCTTTTAGAATCGCCACAGCATGGTCAAATTTACCGGTTAATAGTCGATAAATTATAAATAATAGGTCAGTTAGAATACGAGCTGGAAGTACCCAAAGTAAATTCAACAAATATTCATTTTTTGAAATTGTGTAAAGACTGTTTCGGAAGTTCAAAAATGATTTGTGACTTGAATCATAATTCAAAGTTCCGCCTCCAAGATGATATACAACTGATGCTGGATTAACCATGACCTTATAACCGGCTTTGTGCAATCTCCAGCAAAAATCAATTTCTTCAAAATGAGCAAAATAGTCTTTATCAAAACCGCCCAAAGACCTAAATAAATCAGCTTTAATGAGCATACATGCACCACTTGCCCAAAATATTTCACGCACATCGTCGTATTGTCCTTCATCTTTTTCAATTGTCAGGTACATTCGGCCTCTGCAAAATGGATAAAATAGTGCATCAACAAAACCGCCTGATGCCCCTGCATATTCAAATGATGTTTTATCCTTATAAGATAATATTTTGGGTTGAACTGCCGCAACTTCTTCATCTGATGTTAGGTCCATCATTGAATCTAACCAGTTTTCTGTAACTTCAACATCAGAGTTTAATAAAACAAAATACTCCTCAGTTAATTGCTCTAATGCTTTGTTGTATCCTTCTGCAAAACCGTAGTTTTTTTGTAGGGTGATAATCGCTACATTTGGATAATTTTCTTGTATCCAAAAGATGGATTTATCTTCTGAAGCATTATCAGCAACATAAATTTGATGGTTGGTTGTATATTTTACGACAGAGGGTAAAAAAGTCTTGAGATGTTCAA
>JAEUUM010000208.1 GCA_016787375.1 Saprospiraceae bacterium | reverse complement strand
ATGTCCCATTAATAATTCACCTGTATAGGGCATGTTGTCCTTCAACCATGTTGCATCATGCAGTTTTTCTGGTGTCAGATTAGCAAAATTTGAGTGAATACCTTCAAAAAGATCCTGGAGATAATTAGAAGAATTTGATCTTCTTCTGGAGATGTATCTTTCACCAGGTTGCATACCGAGTTTTATGGTTGCAATACCTGCACCATCCTGTCCACGGTTTCGCTGCTTGTACATGAGCAATTGCAGTTTATTTAAGCCATATAGCGAAGTCCCGTATTTTTTCTCATAGTAATCAAGAGGTTTGAGTAAACGGATCATTGCAATACCGCATTCATGCTTAATTTGGTCGCTCATATTGATGTTTTATAATACCTTTATAGATGGGATACGCAAAGTTACGCTCTTTTTAAACAAGTTTTTTAACAGAAAGTAAATAATCCATATTTTCAAATATTTTTATAAATTTATGGTTTAGAGCATAAGAAAATGCTTGTAAGGAGCAAAAACGAGGACATTATTTTGAACCAGTCTAAATAAAGTTTGTTCAAGGATTGTGTGTTAATTAATTGATAATGTCCGTATTGGTAATATGATTCAATGGTATGGGGAACAATACAAACGTTGGCTTAAGGCCTTTGGTTAGATTTTTCAGGTTATTAAAAAAAGACAGAAAGGACATTGTTTTTATCTACGTCTATGCAATTTTTAATGGATTGATCACATTGGTTCTGCCATTGGGCATTCAAGCAATCATTGCACTCATCTCAGGTGGTCAGATTTCTGCTTCTTGGGCAATTTTGTCGGCATTTGTTGTTTTGGGTATAACCTTTTCAGGTATTCTGAAGGTCATGCAGCTAAAAATATCTGAAGTCCTCCAGCAAAGATTATTTGCTCGTGCTGCATTTGATTTCGCGATTCGAATACCCAAATTCAAATCGGAGGCCCTATTCAGCAAATACCCTCCTGAAATAGTCAATCGATTTTTTGAAGTAAACAATATTCAAAAAGGATTGCCTAAAATATTGACAGAATTTTCTACTTCGGCCCTGGAAATTTTTTTTGGTCTTCTTTTGCTTGGCTTCTATCATCCCTTCTTCATCATTTTTGGAATCTTCTTCATATCACTGCTTTTATTGGTCATTGGTTTCACTTATAAGCGCGGTCTCAGAACCAGTCTTGAGGAGTCGAACTACAAATATGAAACAGGTCATTGGCTCGAAGAATTAGCGGCTTCCATTCATACATTTAAATTGGCGGGTAATAATAAACTGGCAACATCCCGAATTGACCAACTTGTCACAGGTTATCTATCTGCAAGACAGGCACACTTTAAAGTTTTATTGTTGCAGTTTATAAGTATAATTTCATTCAAAGCTGTAATTACCGGAGTATTGCTGGTCTTGGGCAGTATATTGGTCATAAATAATGAAATTAATCTTGGTCAGTTTGTAGCTTCTGAGATTATAATAATCCTGATAATCAATGCTGCTGAAAAACTCATT
>JAEUUM010000199.1 GCA_016787375.1 Saprospiraceae bacterium | reverse complement strand
GAATGGAGGATTATCCTTATTTAAAGGAGAAGATTGGACATGACGTTATAACTGCCAGCGGTTTAACTCTATTGGGGGCAGATGACAAGGCAGGTGTTGCTGAAATAATGGATGCTGCATATCAACTTATGAACAATCCTGAAATCAAGCATGGTAAAATCAGGTTATTATTTACTCCTGATGAAGAAATTGGCCGCGGTGTTGATAAAGTTGATGTTAAAAAATTAGGCGCTGATTTTGGATACACATTAGACGGGGGCCCAATAGGTACACTCGAAGATGAAACATTTTCTGCGGATGGAGCAGTTATCAGCATACAAGGAGTTGCTTCCCATCCCGGATATGCAAAAGGTAAAATGGAAAATGCCGTTAAAATTGCATCCGATATTGTTGCTGCTCTCCCGAAGCATAAACTTACTCCGGAAACGACCTATAAAAAGCAAGGGTTTATCCATCCGGTAAAAATCGAAGGTGGTTTGGAAACCTCAAAAATAACATTCATCTTACGAGATTTTGAAGATGAACTTTTGAAACAAAAAGCTACAATTTTGAAACAAGTAATGGATAAAGTAATGCTGAGATATCCAAATTCTTCTGCCCACTTGGAAGTGTTTGAACAATACAGAAACATGAAAAAGGTGGTAGGCCAAAATCCAAAGATTATCAATATTGCAAAGGAAGCAATCAAAAGAAGCGGTCTTACTCCTAGATTGGGAAGTATCAGAGGCGGTACCGATGGATCCCGGCTGAGCTTTATGGGTTTACCTTGTCCAAATTTGTTCGCAGGTGAAATGGCAATTCACTCAAGACATGAATTTGTTACCGTTCAGGACATGGAAAAAGCAGTAGAAACAATTGTAAATATTGCATCAGTTTGTGAAGAGAAAGCATAAAGCACAAAAATAAATTTCCAAAAATCGAATTATCCAACACTTAAAACGAATGCAGAGCTGATTGTGTGTTTTTATCAAAATTGAGCTGCGTACTATACAATTTCGATAAGATCAAATTTTCACATAAAGCTCCCGTATTCTTGACCAAATGCACCGTTGTTCAAAATGTTTGTGTATTTGGGTAAGTGTCAAATGTTAAAATTTTAAGAAAAACCTAACTTTGGTAAGGTATTTGGTATACAAAAGGAGTATTTCCCGAACATATCAAATCAAACTTGTCTAGCAAGGTTTTTCTAATTAATAATTTAATTTGGTATGTTTGGAGTATTGATTTTTAGGGATTCTTGTATAAATTACCATAAGATTAATTTGAGGGTTATGAATTTTCGGTGTCAAACAGTTAACAACTAATATTGAAGCCGATCATGAACAAATACCCTTTCCAAAGCTTTCCAAGTAATATATTTAAGTATACAATCTTAACTTATATATTATTTTCAATTCTACCTTTTGCATCGGCTCAGCAATACAAAATGTTTAATGGAAATATTTACACTTGTTCAGGAAAAATTACTGACTCAGGAGGAGCCACCGGGAATTACGGAAAAAATGAAAAATTTACAACAGTCATTTGTTCTGATAATCCACAATATTCTTTACTTCAGCTTGCTTTTGGAGCGTCTGATATCAAAAATGGAGATGATCTGTGTATATATGATGGTATAAACACAAACTATCCATTATTGACTTGTTCATCCGAACACAATAATTTTCCTTTTGTGGTTCAGACTACTAAGTCAAACCCTGCAGGTTGCTTGACTCTACAATTCATTTCTGACAATTTTATTCAGGGAACCGGATTCAGTGCCGATATATCATGCAAGCCGGTTTGTCAAGATATCATGGCATCAATTGCCAGTAGTGTGATGAAACAAGATAGTACCATTGACATTTGTTCCGGCGAGTCAGTAACCTTGAAACCAAATGCAGTTTTTCCTCAGAATAATCAAAAATATCACCAGGATTTGAGCAATTGTTCATTTGAATGGTATTTAGATAATAAGCTTGTAAGTGCAGCAGATTCTTTCATGGCTCCCATTTTTAATGAAGGTGGTCATACTGTAAACCTTTTAATTACAGATTCTTTAGGTTGTAAAAGTCAAAATCTTGCGCTTGAAAAAATCCGAGTTGCTCCTAAACCCAAATTCATTGAAGGCAATTTTAAGAAAACAATCTGCAACG
>JAEUUM010000185.1 GCA_016787375.1 Saprospiraceae bacterium | reverse complement strand
ATGGAACTTCAATTCGTAAATTGTAATTCGCAATTAAAAATAATCACTCCTTCACAAATTTACTAACAACTCTTCTGCCTTCCTCGTTGAGTATCTCAACTAAATACATACCGGCTGCAAAATCCGAAACAGCAATATTGTGAATATAGGCAAATGGCGGAAAAACACCTCGATAAAGCACCCTGCCTTGTATGTCATAACACCTTACCAAGTATGCTTCATCATGTGCCAGACCATCATCCAGCTCTATGGTCAACTTATCAAAAGCTGGATTTGGATAAACGCTGAATCCTCGCGGCAAGGTACCAGGCTCATGCACAGCACTTGAAGTATCGCAAGGGCTCCCTTTTAGTACACCGAGCAAAGGATTGGGATGTCTGGACATTGTTTTAAACAATAAACTTGCTAAATTAACAGTGTGTTGATTTACTTTACAAGCTGTACCTGCACTGTCCGGGTATTCAATAACATGGAGTTTTGTGTTGCTGCTGGTAGTGTTAATGTAAATTTTACCATCGGGTTGCAGATCCATAAGGAAAAAAGCCATCTCAAAAAAGTCCCAATAACCATCATATTTTGCTACTTCCAGTAACTTTAATGGCTCAACTTCTGTATCTATTTGGTAGATGGATGTTTCTGAATTAACATACAAGTACCTCGAATTTGATGAAAATGCAGAACCTGCTCCGGGATAAAAGATCGTATCAATACTTATTTCTCTTGGGTTAAACAAACTGCCTGTGCATCGGTCAACATCGAATAATCTGATGCCACATGAATTACTCCATCTCATGAATTTAGATCCATCGGGTGATATACATTGTGATCCCTCAGCATGACAATAAGTACCCTCCAAGGATTTGCCTGCAACCTGAGTGTGTGAAAAGCTCATACCAGTGGAATCGATAATGAAAAAATGATATTTGTTTTCAATTAACTCTGGAACTAGCCCCCACCATCTTTGTCCATCACCATGTTTAAATATAGAAATATTACCAAACTTACCATTGTTGTAAACCAACTGGTTCTTCTTCCTTACGATAAAATTCGAATCTGATATTCTATCGATATAGCTTATATAGATTGGACCTTGCCTAAAAATAAATGCAGAATCCTTCTGTACACTCAAATGTACCAATAAAATATGATTTGTACTACCAGGCAGGTATACCATATAGTGACTCTGACCGTTTGTGAATCCTTCTTGCTTATCTGTTGAAAAAAAAGGTCCAAGATTCAGGCTGTCACCATTAGGCACCATACTCCCTTTGGCATCAAATATTGATACCCCATTGGTGTACAGAATCAGTTTACCGGTACTGTCGCACAAAGATGCCACACAACCGCTAAAATTTCGTTTGTGATTGACCTTGTATGTATTATAACTCCCTGATGAAAAATCCATCATCGAAGTAGAAATATAAGGTGCTATGAACGTAGCATGATAACCATAAGGCCAAACATGGTAGAACTTTTGACCAAAGCTTAAGGTGGCTGCAAAAAGCAGCCACAAAATTAAGATTATACTTTTTTTCAAAGTTGTATAAAGTTTTTATTGATGAGTTCAACTGATTGGTTGAGTATCTTTATCAAATATATCTTGTTCCAAAATCAGAATCAAGTAAATATAACAATTTGTCGGGGATTTTACATTATTTTGCTTAGTTGCTGAACTGCTGAATCGCTTAACTGCCGAACTGCTGAATCGGTGAATCGGTGAATCGGTTCAACGAAGATTCGGTCAACCAAAATCATGGAACTTCAAGCTTCAATTCGTAACTCGTAATTAAAAAAAACTTACTCCTTCACAAACTTCTGCACATATCTTATTCCATTTTCATCGCTTAATTCTATGATATAGAGACCGTTTGAAAGCTTTTCTGTGTTAACGGTGAGCTGCCCCGTGTATGAATTAATGGGACTTTTGAATACCTCTTTCCCTAAAACATCAAAACATCTGATACTTTTTAAGCTTGTAGCTTGGTTTTGAGTAATAATTTCAATCGTCAATATATTTTTCACCGGATTGGGCATTAATTTGAACAATCGGTTAATGGCTTGTTTCTGGGTTTGGTTGGGAGCATTTACAAAGAAATTAAATGTTTCACTACAACCGTTTTGATCTGTAATGGTGACTTGATAAAATCCAAAAGCCAGACTACCCAATGAATCACCGCTTATACCGTTTGACCATTGTAATGAAATTGGAGGGTTGCCTCCTTTGATATTTTTCAAAACAATAGAACCATCACTTGACAATTTGCTGCTTGCATCAATTAACACAGTATCAAAACTGATTTTTTCAGGTCCAAAATTCTCTTCAATAGCAAGTTTACAATTACTGCTGTCTGTTAATATTATGGTTTGTGTACCCGATTGAATGTTCTCCACATGAAGGGTTTTGTAATTCTGATCTTTGTACATCAAAGAATAAGGTGCTATGCCACCCTCAACATTAAAAACAATAGAACCAAGTGTATCGGATGCGCAAATATTGTCTGAATTGGTATTATAACTATATTTTATCAATGGTGACTCATAAGCCCCGATATCGATCAAGCCATCCAGTACCCTGACCCCTCCTGCCAAATCGGTTGAATCTATCAACGGAAGTACCAAATTAGAACCCTTATTAAGCAAAGGTGAACAACTTGTCAATCTGAAATCATTGTTCATGGTGTCACGATAATCGGGAAGCGTATTCCAAAGGCAGTCAGTTTGAAAAACATTATTTATTTGAAGCAGACCACTAAAAAATTTGTCTTCATAATTTTTTCGACTAAAACTACAATTTGTAAAACTCAGCGTATCGGTAACATTATTAAAGAAAACAATATTGGTGTCTTTTGCACTAAATGCACAATTATAAAAATTAGTATTCTGACCTATACCTGAAAACATGTTTTTAGCTCCATTACTATCATCATAAAAACTGCAATTGTAAAAATTGGACTCTTCGTTTGGTTTGGGAAGGCCCCATTCACTTGTAGATATTAGATTTGATTCTGGCTTATATGACCTGTTTTTTGCAAAAAGACAATTTCTAAAATCAACGGTACGAACATGCAAATTATCTGCCCATGTTATGTTACCTGTAAAACTACAATTATTCACTTCGCCAAATAAAAAATTCAATGCCGCAATTCCGCCGCCATTGCCAGTAGTAGAAACATTTTTATTAAACTCACAATTATTTATATAAGCTTTTGTAACAGGTAGATGGTTAACTGTTGCAGCGCCGACAACGTATGCTTTGTTCTCAGTGAATTTACAATTTTCAATTAAAATTTTGCCAGCATATCCAAAATTTTGAACTGACATACCACCCACACCAAAACCTGAATAATTCCTTAAAAAAGTAGTGTTTTTGATAATAATATCATCTGTATTAAATTCATTTGCGACATAACATAACCCACCACAATTGTCTGTTGAATAGTTCTTGGTGAACAAGCAACTATCTACCATCAATTTGCATTTTCCCGAATTCGTTGAATTTACATAAACTCCACCACCTTCAATAGCATCATTATTTCTAATGGTGCAATTTATTAATGTGAGATTACAAGGTCGTGAAATATCCTCACTGTAAACATATATACCACCACCTTTGCACATGAAGCCTTCCGTGCCCCAATAGGTACAATCAGGTTCTTCTTGGCCAATATTCAAACCGCATGCATCACCATTTTCCAAAACTAAGCCATCCAATATATAAATTCCATTCCTCAAAAAAAGCACATTATATCTTTTAGCTTCACCCCAATCCAATATTATTTTACCGTTTAACTCAGTTACATTTTTACTTAAATCTCTTTGCAAAACAGAGGTCTCATCTCCAACAAACCCTCCAAATATGGATACATTCA
>JAEUUM010000164.1 GCA_016787375.1 Saprospiraceae bacterium | reverse complement strand
TCAATAAAAAAATATTATAAGGACCTATTTTTGAGTAAATTCCAGTCAAGATTAATTCATCTTTTTTCATTATGGCATCAAATACTAGGTATTGTCCTCCATTTGAATTTGGAAGCCGCTTTGACCAATTTATCTTACCTGAATCATCAATATTTGTTAACAGTATGTGGGAATTCGCACCGGAACTTGAAGCTAAACCACTACTTACAATTGTATAATTACTTGGTCCGGTTTTTAGTATTTTTCTAATAAATGAATTAAAATACCCTAAAGAGTTTACCCATTCTAATTTGCCATAAAGATCAATTTTTGCAATAAATAAACTACCACCCGGAAACTTTACATTACCATCTCTTATGCCGCCTATTATCATTCCTCCATCTTCCGTATTGATAATGGTTAGAGCACCTCCACCCTCCTCAAAATTGGTTGATTTTTCCCACAATATCTCACCATTTTGATCAATTTTGACAATGTAACCTTCTTTTTTCAATCCAATTTGATTAAAGACTTCTCCAACTGCTACAAATTCGCCCGTTTTAAGCATTAAGGCATCAAAGAAACCTGAATTTTCGCTGAAATGTTTACTCCATATAACTTGACCCGTTGCTGAAATTTTTACTACACATGCATAAATATAATTGTTTATAAAAAAATACAAATTTCCTCCTAAATCTTCAAATATTTTCGCAGGATTGTCATATTGTTCTTGTAATGCCGCATTCCATACTATATTGCCAGTACTATCTATACGTGTTACTATTAATATATTTTTATTTTGCGAACCAATGGTATCATCGTAAATACTTGTGAAAATTTGATCCCCATTTTTACATTTTAAAATTTCGCCAGCATATCCAAATTCTAAATCCGGTTCGGGATGATAGGTATGTAAATAAGTATTTTGACTATAGCCCATTATTGCCCAAAAACACAAGGTTATAAGTATTGGTAATTTTTTCATTTGAATCATATTAAAACATGAGAAAAAGCCACCCCCGTATTGGGGGTGACTAATCGGTTGATTATCTTAATCAATGTTTGATTACAATCTTTTCGATTTTTGATTGATTTGTATTGCTAACATGTACAAAGTACAGTCCACTTGGCAAACTTGCTACATCTATAGTATCCGAGAATTCGCCATTCATCTGAGCCTCCTTATTAAATACGGCTATTCCATGTGCATCCATGATTGTTATGCTTACATTGCCATTGCTCCACGTGTCGTCCATTTTAATGGTCAATTGATCATTGGCAGGGTTAGGTGTTATACTTATACCTGTTATTTTGGCTGCTGAAGCCTCTCTAGGTGCAACAGGTGGTGGTGGCGCACAATTCTCATCTGTGTAGTACTTGTTTAATTTTCTCAAACTTAGATTGCGTGCCATATATACTGAACGGCCTCCATCTTTGTAGCAGGCTTGAGCGATGGTATTGATATCGGTAGAATCGGTTGAACTCAAATTTTGACCTTGGATGATTTTCAAAGCAATTTCATTCATCTCTTTCTCCCAAATTTGATAATTGCCTGAGGTTGTGAGGTTGCTATTTAAGGTTGCAATATTGTTAATGGTTACCTGATTCAGTGAATCGTAACCAATCTGCATACTTGAAGCTTGACTTAATAGGTTATTTATTGCAACAGTCAGGTTGTTGATCTGGGTCTCATAAAATGCAATATTATTAACATCTGTGGTTGTGTCCAATGCCACATGAATACCATCTACAAGATTAGTCAAACTATCGACTGTAGTATTAATCTGAATTAAACCATTGTTTTGCTGGCTGATGGTAATTTGCAAATTTTTTAAACTGTTGTTTATCATA
Organism: Saprospiraceae bacterium; assembly: GCA_016787375.1. Lineage (GTDB taxonomy): Bacteria > Bacteroidota > Bacteroidia > Chitinophagales > Saprospiraceae > JAEUUM01. The sequence continues at coordinate 167 of JAEUUM010000164.1, read as the reverse complement.
ACAGATTTGCCTGTGAAACCATTCAGTTCGGTGGCGGTGCCAAAATGTTGTTTTTCATACGATTTTCGAAATTAAGTGAAAAAATTAATATCGTTCTAAAGATACAACATTCGTCGCATTATTCAAAATTATAAATCAAAACTTTTAGCACCATTATTGATTAATTA
>JAEUUM010000153.1 GCA_016787375.1 Saprospiraceae bacterium | reverse complement strand
GGGAGTTGCAATAACTTATGACAGAAATCCCAAGACTGAAGAAGCTTTCAGGGAATTCGGATATACAGTAATGACAGCCAAAAAGTTTCTGGCAATGGTCGAGCAAGAAAAACAAGCACCTGATTCATTTGAAAATCTGATCATAACCATACCTTCCAATGAATTATCCCGCGCTAGGGGAGGATCACATTGTATGACTTGCCCTGTGCAAAGAGAAAATAGTTTATAAATGTTTGTACACGAGACGCAATTTAGGGTTAGATACGTTGAAACAGATCAGATGGGTTATGTTTACTATGGAAATTATGCCCAGTATTTTGAGGTCGGAAGAGTAGAAGCTATCAGATCGCTCGGGTTGACTTACAGAGAAATGGAGGAAGAATTAGGTGTAATGATGCCGGTAAAATCATTAAATATAAAATATCTTAGACCTGTATTTTATGATGAACTTATCACTGTTAAAACCATGATTACCGCCATGCCGGAGAGAAACATCAATTTTCATGCTGAAGTTTACAACTCGAAGGGTGAACTTACAACCGGGGCTACGATTACCTTGGCATTTGTAGATATAAAACTAAAACAAACAGTTAATATCCCCGAAGAATTTAAAAAAAGACTAGAAGTTTATTTTGGTGGGTAAAATGATAAGAAAAATACAAAAAAAAGTATTGCAAAAGCTCGAAGTTTTAGGGCTTTTTTCTTGGATGCGTTCAACCAGTTTTCCGGGAGCTTACGGCGTAACTTTTTTTGATTTATTCCAATTTATCAAAAAGGAGGCAAGGCAAATTGATATCAATACAAGGGCAAACTCTATGGCGTTCAATTTTTTTTTATCCTTGTTCCCATTGCTTCTGGTTTTATTCACTGTCATACCGTTTTTTCCATTAAATGCGCATTTTTATGAAACGATAAAAACCTCTATTTCTGAAGTTATGCCTGGGCAGGCCGGAAATTCTCTTTTTAGGTTTATTAAAGATCTAACAACAAAACCCCAACTAAATCTTCTTTCAATATCCTCTATATTGGTGATTTACTTTGCGTCGAATGGAGTTATGGCTATGATTCAGGGTTTTGAAAAATCATTTCCAACGACTTTTGAAACCTGGTCAGGTTGGTATAAAAGGTTTCGAGCCATTTTATTGACTTTTTTGTTGGCTTTTATTCTGCTTGCTTCTGTAATTTTGATTATTCTGGGAAATGTAATTTTGCATTGGTTGTATGATTTAACAGGGATTGTACCAAGCTCTTTTCAATCGGCATCATTTCACATTCTAAGGTGGCTGGTGATAATAGCTCTTTACTATACCGGCATTACCTCCATTTATCGCTTTGCTGTTTCAGCACGTAAAAGGTTTGCATTTTTTACACCAGGAGCGACCTTGGCCACTTTTCTGTCTTTGCTTACGTCGTATGTATTCTCATTTTATGTAGATAATTTTAGTTCCTACAACAAACTTTACGGCTCTATTGGTACTGTGATTGCAGTAATGTTGTGGATACAACTTAATGCTTTTATTTTAATTATTGGATTCGAGCTAAATGCAAGCATCGCCATAACAAGGGACATGAAAATTATGGAAGAAAGGCATGATTTGATTTGATCAAAAAATAAAGTTTCAACAACTATTTTAAGGTCAATTGAGGGACTCTTTTGGTTACCATTTGAACAGTATTTTCCAATCTTTCTTCGAGTATAATGATCCTGTTTCGTTTAAGTTCATTCAAAACTGCATCATTATAATGTCTGATGGTCAACAATTCAAGATCATCATCTATGTTTACTTTGAATTGATCTTTTAGTGAACTTAACAGGCGGTCAACTTTGTCAGTCTGATTTGTGATGCACGCCGAAAAACTGATTGCGCTGTTCTGCATCATATTTACTTTGATTCGAACATCTGCAAATTTTTTGAAAATCTCACTTAAATGATGTTCAGCAACAAATGAAAAGTCGCGCGTTGAAATTTGGAGCAATATCTGGTTGGTCTCTAGCACAACCACAGGAGGATAAATGCTGTCTACATCCCCACTTATCAGAGTGCCTTCACCCTCAGGATTTACAAAAGATTTAACAAGAAGAGGTATATTCTTTCTTTGAAGAGGCTGGATGGTTTTAGGGTGAATGACAGAGGCTCCATAGTAAGTCATCTCTATGGCTTCTCGATAACTCAATTTTTCAATCAAAATTGCATTTTCAAATTTGCGTGGATCGGCATTTAAAACCCCCGGTACATCTTTCCATATTGTCTGGTTTTCTGCATCCAGGCAATATGAAATAATAGCAGCACTATAATCTGATCCCTCTCTGCCCAAGGTGGTGGTCTGGTTGTCCCAAGTTCCACCCACAAATCCCTGTGTGACTACCACCTGATACTTGTCTAATAGAGGGGTAATGATGGTATTAGACGCTTTTACGGTTTCATCCCACTGAATTCTACCCTCACGGTAGGTTTCATCTGTTTTGATAACACTTCTGGCATCCAACCAGCAAGATTTTACCTGCTCTTGTTCCAGATAGGCTTGAATTATTCTCGAAGAGACCATTTCTCCGATGGAGACAATTTGATCATAAATGTAGTCATAAGTGTCATGGGGTTCAT
>JAEUUM010000151.1 GCA_016787375.1 Saprospiraceae bacterium | reverse complement strand
AAAAAAAGTATAACAATACGAAGTTTAATTTTGAAATATTGATTGAATTTTGTAACTTTAGCTGCTAAAGGGTTTATTAAAAAGCTACTTTTAATTTGAAAGTTTAACTTCGGCTGATGAAAATGTTATACTACGCAAAAGACCTTCAATTTAGCCGGGGCTAAAATTATCTGGAAAAACGTCAATATTTTGAAGTTTTTTCTAATATTTCTCTGTGCATAGTATCTTAATTTTGTAATAAGAGAACAACCAATGTTTCAAAAGTCGCAACAGCCAATTTTTCCTGTAAAACCGGACAAATGAATACCTACAAGTTCATAAAAGAATGAGAAATATTTTGTTTATGGTGATCTTGTTGAGTAGCAGCTACCTTCATGGTCAAAAATACTATGATCAGTGGCCATTTGGTTTCGCTCCAACATCATTATTTGATATTACATCAGGTACACCCAAATCCAAAGTTTTATCAACGCCTATGAAATTTGAAAGTACAGTAGCCTCAATTTGTGATTCTATGGGTAATATGTTGTTGTACACAAATGGGATATACATTGCCGATAGTTCGCACCAAATGATTGAAAATGGTGATAGTCTGAGTCCTGGTTTTTTTTATTTATTACTTGAAAAAACCGGAGCCAAAACACCTTGGGGTACGATGTTTTTAAAGGTACCTGACACGAACGACGAGTATTACTTAATACACATGGGCGCAGAAAAAAATGATACTGTAAATTTACAATACAACCCATGTTATTATACCAAAATACAAAAAATTGCCGGGAAGTATGTGGCTGTATTAAAAAACCAAATTATTCAGGAAGGAAACCTTATGCCAAATATAGTGGTAAAGCATGCCAATGGCAGGGACTGGTGGCTTATACAACCAAGCAAATCGTATAATGAATATGATTTTTATGTTATTTCAAAAGAACGCATACATTGGTCACACAAACAGATTTTATCTATTAATTACTATTATGAAAATTGCCACGGGGTAGCACAAAACAGTATCAGCCCTGATGGGTCAAAATTAATGATGTTTAATAATTCATGTGGGGTGTTGTTGTTTGATTTTGACCGATGTTCGGGTTTGTTGGATAATCTCTTTGAGATCAAACTAGATAGCATAATGTACCCGGGTGGAGGTTCATCTTTTTCGTCAAACAGCAGGTTTGCTTATGTCTGCTCATCTACTTCCATTTATCAGATCGACACCCATTCGCCCAATCCAAAATTGTTTGAAGTAGGCAAATATGATGGCTACAAGGTAGATGGACCTGCGGGTTTTTGGTTTATGTCAAGACAAACGGATGGTAAAATATATCTTACCCCAACTTGTTATTGCGATTTTATGCATGTGATCAATTACCCAGACAGTCTTGGCTTGGCCTGTAAGGTTGGGTTGAGACAGTTGAGTTTATGTTCAAAAAATAGTCTTGCCCTGCCCAACAATACTCCCAACTATTTATTGGGTCCGGTATCAAGCAGCCCCTGTGACACCCTCACTTCGGTTATAAATCCTGGTGACAAGGGTTATGGTTTAAAACTGTATCCAAATCCTTCACGAGGAGACATCAGTATAGACATTACGCTACCGAGTTATGGGCGTGATCACAGCACAACATTGAAGATATTTGATTTGTTGGGCAGAGAGGTTTACAGTCATGAGTTTTCGCAGTACAGCTACATGCATACCATAGCTTCAGGCAGTTTGGTACCGGGCTTGTATTTTGCATCGTTGTATTATCGGGGTCAGGCGGTGAAGACAGTGGAGTTTGGGGTGGTGGAATAGGTGTTTGGCTTTTTTTGGGAACCAAAGGTTATGATTTTTAAATTACGATTGAGTTTAACAGATACCGAAAACCTGAGTTTAAGGACCTGGATCAAAGTTAAATAATTAAGAGATTAATGAATCAGGCATCGGTGCACCATCACCGATGCCTAAAATTGAAAAAATAAATGAAAATCTGGACAAGCATCATACTTATGTTTTCATTAATTACCATAGCCAATGCCCAAAAAAATGACCAAAATTGGGTTTTAGGTATAGGAACCGGGGGCAAAAAGTTTCCTGATTCAGGTGTTTTTTTCATGAATTTTGATTACAATGGAGGATACAAATGGGACATACCCGATTCAGATTCAAACGGAGTAGTAGCGACGTATGCATTTGGTACAACCTCGTATTCCGATAAAGAGGGTAATCTAAAGTTTATCAGCAATGGTATCCGGATCTTTAATTCGACATTGGAAGTGATGGAAAACGGAGACACCATCAACCCGGGCTATATATGGAATAAAACTTCCAAGCAGTATAATGGTTATCCTGCAACTCACAATGTTTTAGGCTTACCAGCCCCTGGTCAGGAAGATGATTTTGCCTATATGGTACATTATGGTGTTGATACCTGCAAAAATTGCTACCCATTGCCCAATTATTTTGCAAGCCCAATGTACTATAGCAAGCTCGATCTACAGGCCAATGGCGGTTTGGGCAAAGTAGTAGAAAAGAATGTAATCATGGCAGAGGGACGGTTTTTGCCGTATTCAGCTACCCGACATGCCAATGGCCGGGATTGGTGGCTGGTGGTTCCGGAGGAGAATAAAAATATTTACTGTAGGTGGCTGTTAACACCGGAGGGTTTCAAAGGCCCTTGGAAACAACAGATAGGACCTATCCCAAATGACAATAAATCACAATATTTATTATTTTCATGCTTTTCCCCTCAAGGAGACCGATTTGCTGCCGGATGGCAAAGCAAGGAGATGGTCGTATTTGATTTTGACAGATGCACAGGTCTGTTGGATTCTCCCCGGACATTATCACTTAACGAACCCGGCTATGAAGTCTGGAACATATACCGCGGTTGTTTATGTTTTTCATCATCTGGCAGGTTTTGTTATATAAATTGTGGTAATAGAGTATTTCAGGTAGATTTAGAGGAAAGTAACTTAAGTTTAGATACGATAGGCACATGCCAGGAGTGCAATGACTGTGAGGGCAGCATAGGTCAAAGCATACCGGGAGGAGATGGCTATGAGGCCAATATGCAGTTGGCACCTGATGGCAACATATATTTTTCACAGTTTCAGCCTCACAAGTGTATATTCAGGATAGCAAACTCAGATAAGAAATATCCTGATAATGATGTTAAAGTAGAACAAGTATCTACTCCTTTTCTACAAGCGGTTGGTATGCCATTTTACATCAACTACCGTCTTGGGGCATTAGCAGGCAGCCCCTGTGATACCCTCACCTCAACCAGCAATCAAAGTGACAAGGGCTATGGGTTAAAACTCTACCCAAATCCGGCAAAAGGTGACATCAGCATAGACATAACGCTGCCGAGGTATAACCTACAGCACAGTGCAACACTCATGATATTTGATCTGCTGGGCAGAGAGGTTTACAGCCATGAGTTTTCGCAGTACAGCTACATGCATACCATAGCTTCAGGCAGTTTGGTACCGGGCCTGTATTTTGCATCGTTGTATTATCGGGGTCAGGTGGTGAAGACGGTGGAGTTTGGGGTGGTGGAATAGGTGTTTGGCGGTTTGCTATTCGCTTTTGGGGCAATTAATAGTTACGATTTATGAATTACGGATAGGAGGAAAGAGAGAAACACACAAATCATTTTACTCAAAAGAAATCACATTGGTTACAGGAAGCTTGCCAACGGGTATTTATTGTGTGCAGATCAGTCAAAAAGGACAAGTTGTTACAAAAACCTGGATAAAGAATTAAGAAAACAAAGACATAACAAAGGGGTCATGATTTAAAAATGACCCCCATTTTTTAAATTAAGGACATGAAAGTATTTTGTTTAATAACAGTCACATTGATTATTGGTTTTACAAGCAATAGTTTGATAGCCCAACAAAAATATGATAATAATTGGGTTATTGGAGGATTCCCAAGCAGTAAAACAGATCCAAATCCGGATTACAAAATAATGGGTTTGAACTTTGATAACTACGATTTAAAAATAAATACATTATTGAGTGATTCAATAGGTATTTTTGGTGTATATTTTGGGAACGCAGCATCCTTGTCTACCAGTGAAGGCAAATTGTTGATGTCAACCAATGGGAAAAGGTTATTAGATGAAGACTTCAAGATCATACCAAACGGCGACAGCCTAAATTATGGGGCATTGTGGGACTGGGATCCATACACCCATAACTCACCCGAGGGAACGCGGATAATACCCATGCCGGGCGATGAAGAAAGTACAGCCTTGGTGGTGCACAGCAGGGTGGAATGGTCAACGAAAATCAAACAATATGTAGGCTATGCACTAAACACTACGAAGGTAAAAATCGAAAACGGAAAAGCATTGGAAGTATTGTATAAGAATGTTCCGATCGATACCGGAAACCTTGATTTTTTTGAAATGTGCAAACATGCCAATGGCAGAGACTGGTGGGTATTGTTTCCACAAAGATTTACTAACACTATGAAAAGAGTATTAATCGGCCCGAATGGTCCGGGAGAAATAATGACACAATCATTGCCAAATGAATATTTTGATGGAAGTGGACAACATCGAATTAGCCCAGATGGGTCTTATTATGTTACTACTTCAACGACTTATGACAATATTAAACGATATGATTTTGACAGATGTACGGGAGAAATTCATAATCAAAAAATTTATCAGATCGATACATTGAGAGGTACATGGTCTGCTTTTTCACAAAACAGCAGATATCTTTATGTTCTAAACTTCAAAAGCATATTGCAGTTTGAGATGTATTCACAAGAGTTCAAGCCTGATACAGTTGCTACGGTTGAACCATTCGAAGAAAATGGTGACCAATTATATTTTGGTGCCATGCAACTGGCAGCAGACGGCAAAATCTATGTAGCATCTCGCGGAAGTGTTCATTATATGAGCGTAATCAATGATCCTGACAAAGCAGGTAAGGCATGTGGTGTAAGTCAGTTTTCGATAAAATTACCGGCTTATAATTATGAATGTGTGAACAAATTTCCTTATTATAGATTGGGTCCACTTGAAGGCAGTGAGTGCGATACACTAGGTTTAAAAAACATCCCCTTAGCCAAATTCAGATATGTTAAAGATACGACAACAAAAGGCTTGGTTAATTTCATAGATTTAAGTGACTACAACCCTACAGACTGGCTGTGGGACTTTGGAGATGGCGGTACAGATACTGAGCAAAGGCCCGTGCATATCTATCAAAAACCGGGAATATATAATGTTTGCCTTACAGCGTATAATAAAAATGGTAGCAGTACTTACTGCAAGACTCTGGAATGTACAAGCACAGCAACAGAGGCTGTTGCGAGACTATTGGATATAAAAGTATATCCAAACCCGGCAGCAGAATTTTTTATACTGGAGTCCAAAGAGCCCTATTATTATGAGGCTCAGTTGCGGCTATTAAGCATAAATGGAGACGTACTTCAAACATCTAAAATTGACATAAGTAGTGTATTTGTAACCATAGAAATTTGTAATATTAACAAGGGAATGTATTTTATTGAAGTAAAAGGCAGAGATGGTATTTTGTACAGATGAAAACTGGTATTGGTGGAGTAGGTATGACGGGAATGACGGTATGTCGGTATGACTGCTATGTCGGTGTGACCGGTATGTCGGTATAACTGGTACGACCGGTATGTCGGAATGACCGATACGACGGGTATGTTAGAATTACGATTGAAGTTTATGATATTAAGAGAAGCCAAACGGGTAGGATCATGATGTTAAAACAAAACAAAAACATTAAGAGCATCAAATATTTTTTTGTCGTCAATCCGACAAATATGCATTAAATATTATTGTCAAAAAAAGTATAACAATACGAAGTTTAATTTTGAAATATTGATTAAGGTGTTAAAAAACAGAATAAAATAAGGTGTAACAGTAATTATGTATTTATTAGAGATGTAAAATAATGAATATTATTATTAAAAATTGTGATAGGTAATTTTGAAATGTAGGATGAGTGTCTTATCTTTAGGAAGTTATTAATTTTATCACTTAAATTCAAAAATCGTATGAAAACTACATTTTGGCACCGCCACACCGCCACACCGCCACACCGCCAACTATTCAAGGCTAAAAATAACAGATACCTTCCCTTAAGAATCTATGCGAAAGTTTCAATTCAAGTGTTTGTTGTATTAACAATTATTTCTAACAGCCTTAGATTGCATTCTCAGACCTTTCCACTCCCACCATGTTCTCCAACAAATTTATGTGACATGGAAAACCTATACTGTTACGGCACTTTTAATACATTTGTGCCCACCTCTCAAAATAATTTGGATTATTACCAGCAAAGTGGTCTGGCAAATTGTCAACCTTATGGTAATGGGTTTGTAAACAAGGTCCATATTACAAATAACTCTGGTTCTAATGCTGTTTCCATTTTTTCAAAAGACAATGACGGTATCAATCAAGGAGGAAATCAAACTAAGGGGGTATTCATGTTAAAACTGTCTGATCCGGTGAGTCCAGGTTGCAAGCTGACAATGTCTTTTAAAGCTGGATATATTGCTTATGATGGTTTATTGTCCGTTTTTGCCTCAAACGCAGACTTGTGTAATACTGCTAACAATCCAGCATGCCCCGATAATCCTAATGGTAGTGGAATATTCCATTGTCTAATGTCGGACCAATTGATTAATTCACAAATGGGTACGGTTTATACAATTAGTTATATTAATAATACGCCTCAATCCATCAATTACATTATGTTTTCAAGTAAGATAAAATTGCCAGAATTATTCCAGTATGAATCACAAATATTCATTGATGATGTTGTTGTAATGCAAAAATGCAATGATATTTGTGTTACATCCACATCTTCTGTGCCATGCATTGGTAAACAAATGGAAGTGGAATATACCTTCTGTAATAATGGAACCGTATCAGGGCCACAAAATATTAACATTAATGCTATTTTAGCAACAAATAACCCAAATATTACCCTCATAAACAATGCAGATTTTACAAACGGTAGTACAAGTATTAACGGATTAGTAGGAAATGGACCATGTGTTACTAAAAAGCTGATCATTAATATTCCGGCCAATGTACCGTCAGGAACAACATTTACCATTCAAATAGTCAGCCAAGGAACCCTCACTTGTTTAGGTTCTTGCGCAGGTAACTATTTGAGTTATGTCGCTCAGGCTTGTCCGATAGTGTGTCCGTGCAACACAGCATATAATATAAATGGTAATCCGAGTATTTATATAAGTCAAACTAATTTACCACCAACCACTTTTAACGGTCCTTGTTTGAGCATAGCCGGAAATTTGATCATCAATACAAATTATACCTTTCAGGGTGGCGAAATTCGAATGGAACCCGGATCCAGTATTACCATTACTAATAACTCAACTGTAAGGTTTTTGAACGTTAACAGCAATGGAGGTATTCATGGTTGTGATAAAATGTGGAAAGGAATAACAGTTGAAAAGGGGTCAACGCTTGAATTTACAAATAATGTAATTTCGGACGCAGAAAATGCTGTACACTTTATTAATCAACCAACAATAAATGCTCCATCCACGCTAAAGAATTTTACTTCAAATTATTTTACTAAAAATGTGATTGGCTTGTTCTTAGATAATGATTTCTCTATGTTTAATTTGGGAGAAGGTATTATCAATCTTGCAGGAACCTCAGTACTTGAGGGCAATGAATTCTCTTGTAATGATGGTGGGAACACTTGCATACTTTTACCGGATTACCAAGGGCAAGCAAACCATCAGAATCAAACTGTGGCTGGTATCAAAATTATAAATTATACTTTTACAATTGGTGGCA
>JAEUUM010000133.1 GCA_016787375.1 Saprospiraceae bacterium | reverse complement strand
ACTGCGAAAAAAATCAATTGATTTAAATAAAGCGACGGAAGAGCTTCGGCTTGCCAATCAACAACTCAGACAAATGGATGAGATGAAGGATGAATTTTTGTACACTGTTACACATGAAATTCGCACTCCATTGACTTCTATCAGAGCCATGGCTGAAATCTTACATGACCATTCAGATATGGAAGAGGACAAGCGGCAGCATTTTCTTGCTTCAATCATTCGGGAAATTGAGCGTTTAAGTCATTTAATCACGCAGGTTCTCAATCTCGAACGATTCGAAAATGGAAAAAACAGGCTTCAATTGGTTTCAGTTGATCTAAATGAAATTGTCCGCGATTCAATGGCTGCGTTTTCTGTAATGGCATCAGAAACCAAAACTGAACTTGTAAGCCAAATACCGGACTCAATGCATTTGCTGCGTTGTGATCAAAATCTTATCCGTCAAGTTTTAGATAATTTACTTTCGAACGCCTTCAAGGCATTGCCTGCTGCAGATAGAAAGATTGTTGTTTCTTTATATGAAAATCAGGAAGAAATCACGGTTACCGTTGAGGATAATGGAAAAGGAATACCCAAAGAACTTCATGAATTGGTTTATGACAAATTTTTTCAAGCAAAAAACCAAACCTTGAAAAAACCTGAGGGCAGTGGATTAGGACTTTCAATTTGCAAAAAAATTATTGAATTGCACGGTGGAAAAATATGGGTTGTGAGCGATATCGAAAAAGGTGCTAAATTTGCATTCACTCTTCCAACCTTAATAACTCATGAAGAAGATCCTTATAGTTGATGATGACCCTTATATATTGATGTCTCTTGAATTTCTCATGAAAAAAGAAGGCTTTTCTGTTTTTATTGCAAGAAATGGTGAAGAAGCATTGCAATTATTGAATCAAACTGTTCCGGACTTGGTTTTATTGGACATCATGATGCCGGATATCGATGGATTTCAAATTTGTAAAATTATTAAAAGTGATGATAAACTGAAAAATGCCCATGTTATATTCATTAGTGCCAAAACGCGAGATTTGGATGTAAAAAAAGGTTTGGATGCAGGAGCAGCATATTATTTTACAAAACCTTTCAGCACCCGTGAGCTGACAAAAAAGCTTAAGGAACTTTTACAATAAACGATAGAGCAATTTGGAAGTAAATTAACTACACTTGGGTGAAAATCTGGACGAAAGTTGTGGTCTTTTAATTAATGCCTCATCCTTCATACTTGCATTTATTGATTTCAAACCCATAATCCGCTAATGCGGATTATGCCCTATCGGCCTGACGATCCAAAGTCTATCAGGCTCTGATCGAAGCATCATGAGTCAACGAAAGTCTTTGATTTTATCGAGCTTTACTTACTACGAGTCTGATACGACTGTAGGAGTCGTTAGACTTGGCAAATATTTGAAATGTTCCAAAATTTTGTCGACTCAGTGTCTAAGGCTGAATCTGGGTTAAAACCAACGGTCACTGAATTGCTAAAACTCTGCATTGCCAGGTGTACGCGGAAACGCAATCACATCTCTGATGTTAGACATTCCGGTTACAAAAAGCACAAGCCTTTCAAATCCCAGTCCAAAGCCTGCATGAGGGCAAGTACCAAATCTCCTGGTATCAAGGTACCAGTACATTTCTTTGGCCGGAATGTGCATTTCTTCCATTTTAGCCGTCAAGCGGTCAAGTCGTTCTTCTCTCTGAGAACCACCTACAATCTCGCCAATACCCGGAAACAAGATGTCCATAGCTGAAACAGTCGGGCCGGGTACACCTTCTTTCGGGTCATCTTGTCTCATGTAAAATGCCTTGATTTGAGCAGGGTAGTTGGTCAGTATGACCGGTTTCTGAAAATGCTTTTCGACAAGATACCTTTCATGTTCGCTCTGAAGATCGGCACCCCAAGCTTCAATGAGGTATTTAAATTGCTTTCTTTTGTTAGGATTCGAATTTTTTAGAATTTCAATGGCTTCGGTGTACGTTATTCTTTCAAAATTATTTGACAAGCAGAACTGAAGTTTGTCGATCAATGACATTGCAGAACGTTCATTCTGAGGTTTTGATTTTTCCTCTTCGAGCAATCTGTCGTTTAAAAACTGCAGATCATCTGCACAGTTTTTAAGAGCATAGTCAATAACATATTTCAACATACCTTCGGCCAGATCCATGTTGTCGTTCAGATCCGCAAACGCAACTTCGGGTTCGATCATCCAGAATTCAGCCAGGTGACGGGTGGTATTGGAATTTTCCGCCCTGAAAGTAGGACCAAAAGTATAAACTTCACTTAAGGCCATGGCACCCAATTCGGCTTCGAGTTGACCTGAAACAGTCAGGTTGGTTGGTTTCCCAAAGAAATCCTGTGTGTAATCCACCTCACCGGCCTCATTTCTTGGCAATTTATCCGGATCAAGAGTGGATACTCTGAACATCTCGCCGGCACCTTCAGCATCTGATGCTGTTATGATAGGTGTATGGATATACGTAAAACCCCTGTTGTTGAAATATTGGTGAATGGCAAATGCGAGTGCATGCCTAACCCTGAAAACTGAAGAAAAAGTATTGGTTCGGAATCTCAGGTGCGCTATTTCGCGCAGGAATTCAAGACTGTGCTTTTTGGGCTGCAAAGGATACACTTCAGCATCACAATCGCCATATACTTCTATCTCCTTGGCAGTGATCTCGATACGCTGTCCCTTACCTTGTGATTCTACCACATCTCCTGTTACCCGGATTGCTGCACCTGTAGTGTATCGTTTCAGTTCAGCGGGGTCGGTATTTTCAAAATCCACCACCACCTGAATATTGGCATTGGTAGAGCCATCATTCAGCGCGATGAATTGATTGTTTCTGAAGGTTCTGATCCAACCCTTCACAGTTACTTTTTGACCTGGACTTCCCGCAGTTAAAAGCTCTGCGATTTTAATTCTTGATGACATATTTATTGAAATATTATGGCGTTTTACGATTTTCAAGGGTGCAAAGTTGCGAAATAAATATGTCTATCAAAAAGGAGATGTCAGAATCCTGCTAAAAAATACATTTACTTTTGAGTATGTTAGGTTAAATTGTCCAATTCATCTTGTTTGGCAATGACGTGAAACGTAAGCTCTTCTAACTTTTTTAAGTATCATTTTTTCGTTGCAGTTGCTTAATTTTAGGAATAGTTAAATATTCAATCCAGGACAATTAGTACACAATTGATACTGCCCTAAATTGTCCAAGACAGGCAATAATTGAGCATAAAAGTTAAAAGAAACAAGAATCACTAATAATATAGTAAAAACTTTTTTCATACTACTTCAATTTTTCAAAGTCTCGGTCAAAATATTTTGGAATCCTTCTTTTTGATTGTATATCAAATAGAAGTACTCCTTGATCCTTGGACTCAATATTTAAATCGCTTATTATTGAATCCACATAAAATTGTTTGTCATCTAATAAAATTCTGTAACAAATATTTTTAGTAATATCAAAAACACAAAAGCCTGATTGATCTATGAAATCAGGAGATTTTTCATTCCAATAAAAGTAATTATAGTCAAATCTAACTAATTCCACATGCCATTTTAATTGTTTGCGTTTCCAAACCAATTTCATATCCGGCAATGAATAGATTGATACAGTTGACGACCTTTGCTTTGTACCTCCCTTTATGATGCCGTATTCGTTTGGTCCGGTGTATGTCACACAACTCATAAATTTTGCATCCTCGTCAATTTCTACATGATCAAACATGGTTTCTGTAGTATCTGTAACTTCATGGATAATTTTGCCAAAGGCGTCAAATATCTTCACATTACTTGCGATACGATTTGAGTATTCATTGCCCAATAATGTCATATTAGTATATACTATTGCACATGAACTGAATATTATACTGTAAGTTGAAATTCTAACACCTGCATCATCTGGATTGTCTGGTAATTGACCTTGTGCCTTTAGATAGGGGATTCTCTTAGATTTTTGATTTATTTTTAGCATGACTGTGTAAGAGTTATCCCATTTACACCTATCAGGAATTGAATCAAATTCATATTCTCTGAAAGCCTGTAGATCTTTGAGTGAAAGAAACTTTACAGGAATTCTGTTAACGGTATCTCCGTAAAAATTGAGCCCTAATACCCTACCAGTCTTTTTTCCATCCTTAAATTCATATTTTTCTTCAATCTTCTTCCTTTGCCCAAAAGAAGAAATTGAAAAAACCAGTAATACCACTATCAACAACACCCTCATCCCTCCATCTTTTTAAGTTCTGAAATTTGTTCGTCTAAGCTGCCACTCTGGGCGAGTGTTACAGCAAATGTTTTGGAATCGAAGTGACTTACCTGACTTAAAATGCCAACACCGGAATTTACTCCACTTACATATATTTCCTTAACAATTCCATCCTGCACAATTGACTTAAATTTGTAACCTCTGTCTTTATCGTCAAGTATAGTAGAATATTCAATTGCATTATGCCAGGTGGCAAGGTAAGATTGACAATCTCTCCTGTCAAAATTAGAACTTATTTGATTAATTGAAAATTCAGGTACTCCTGAATTTTAGATGTAATTTGTCCCACATGGACTACATGGCTGGTAAAAAACATTGGTTTGAGATTGCCCTAACATATTGCAAATCAAGCTACACCATTGGAATATTACAAATATATTTCTATTTAACCTTGAGAAAATCATAACTAATAATAAAATGGTTTACAAGAATTGTTAATATCAAGTTCTCTAACTGCTCCTTCTTTATCTTTAATAATGATTTTTCTATCCTCAATATTAACTCGCTCTTCTTTTTCTAAATCTATTATATACTTCCAATAAACTCTTCTTACAGGATCAATGTAATAAATCAAATCGTAGTCATATATTGTGTAGTTTCCGATTTTATCATTTTCAGTCCTGAAGTTAAAACTCACGGGTAATTTCAAATCTATTACTCCCGTTTCCAAATTAATTAGGAAAATTGTGGGTTCGTCATAAATTCTGTCACAATTTCCAAATTCGGTGCCATGAAAACCAAGCATCCATTTCCCATCTTTACCTCTTTTCTTGATTCTAAATGCATGAGGATATTTTACAGGCAAGAGCTTTACACCTTCATTTTTTTTAACTTTGTATATGTGCGGATCAAATTTATCAGCGCCTTCTTCTTGAAAATAAAAAGTAGCTTGCTGGGCCAAAAGCAGCATTGAATCATTCTTGTAAATTACTACAGGGTAAAAATCCTTTATTCCTTCTGGCTTGAATTGTCTACATTGTTTAGATGTTATAAAGGGAGACCAAAATATAGAATCAGATCTAGAGTATGTGTTTACTCTCGAGCCTTCAACCTTATAATTGATTTGCTCTATCCAATTATTCTCCAACCCCAATTTATAGATTCGATCAAGAGGTTCGATGGTAGTAAAATCATATTCAGACGTCATCCTGCCGGCTGTATCATAAAATTCTACTCCTTTTACCAATCCTTTAAACTCTCCCCTTTTAAATTCCTCAGTGTTTTCAAAGTATTTAAACCTGACCAGATCTTGTGAAAATGAAAGAAAGGGCAAAACCATTATGATTATGACACTTAAAACCCTCATCTCTCCTTACTTTTTAAGTTCTGAAATTTGTTCGTCAATGCTGCCATTCTGGGCGAGTGTTACAGCAAATGTTTTGGAATCGGAGTAACTTAACTGACTAAAAATGCCAACCCCCGCTTAAACAGATAGGGAATTCATCATTTATGCGCCATCTCAATTTTTATTTAACTAATAAAATATAAGATATTCTCTTTACTCAACCCCCATTTTTTCAGCCGGCAATTGTCCTTCGAAGCCTTTGATGCGCCATTCGGTAAAATTCTGGTTGGAGACAAATCCGTGTCCCCAAGCTTGTTCTTTGGCGGTTTTTACAAGGACAAATTTTTCGGTGTAAACAATTTCTTTGCGCTTATCCCATATCAACTCGTCGGTCTCCATGGTCTCCTTCTTGTTGCTGGTAAGCAGGACGTTGCCCTGAACCGTAATCTCGTCTTTATTTTCATTTCTGAATGCATAATCGGCTTTTAAAGTAGATGTTACCTGGCCTGTTTCATTAAAAAACTCAACAAAAACACCCTTTGTAAACTCTTCTTTGCCTTGCTCTGCATCCAGTGACCTTACCAACTCTTTGCCGCTAACCTTGACCCTCACAACTGCGCTGTCCGAGTACAAAATTGCAACATCGGTCAATACCTCGTTTTTTAAATCGCCAGGCGTAACCCTGAAGTCATGACTGATGATATCATC
>JAEUUM010000122.1 GCA_016787375.1 Saprospiraceae bacterium | reverse complement strand
ATATTTCAAGGATGGCTTGAAATGGATGAAACCGGTTATTTGATTCCTATTGCCGGTACATCCAAAACGAAAATACGCGGTGTTTTTGTAAGCGGAGATGCCCAGGATAAGGTTTACAGGCAGGCAATTACCGCCGCAGGTACAGGATGTATGGCTGCACTCGATGCGGAGCGATACCTTGTCGCAACTGGTGTTCACTAAATATTTAAAAATTAAACAATTTTCATTTATGGCAAGATTCAGTTCAGGTGTAATTTGGGGAAATGAAGCAGCAGATTTGCTTCAGTATGCAAATGAAAACGATTTCGCATTGCCGGCAGTAAATGTAACAGGAACCAATACAGTCAATGCCGTGCTCGAAACGGCCAGAGAAATGAACTCTCCGGTTATTATCCAATTTTCAAATGGTGGAGCGGCTTTTTTTGCAGGTAAGGGACTCTCTAATGAGGGTGAAAAGGCTGCAATACTTGGTGGCATATCAGGTGCGATGCACGTTCATACCATGGCAAAAGCTTATGGTGTACCGGTTATCCTCCATACTGACCACTGTGCCAAGAAATTATTACCATGGATTGAAGGATTGCTGTATGCAGGGGAACAGTTTTTTAAAGAAAGAAAAATGCCTTTGTACAGTTCACACATGCTTGATCTTTCAGAGGAACCCATAGAGGAAAACATAGACATCTGCAAACGATTTCTTGAGCGGATGGATAAAATGGGAATGACACTGGAAATTGAGCTCGGGGTAACCGGTGGTGAAGAAGATGGAGTCGATAATACTGATGTTGATAATTCAAAACTTTACACACAACCATCTGAAGTTGGATATGCTTATGAAGAATTATCAAAAATAAGCAAATATTTTACGATAGCTGCAGCCTTTGGTAACGTGCACGGTGTTTACAAACCTGGAAATGTTAAACTGGAACCAATAATCCTAAAAAATTCACAAGATTTTATTCAAAGTAAATTTAACACCGGTCCAAATCCTGTCAATTTTGTTTTTCATGGAGGCAGTGGTTCAAGCAGAGAAGAAATAAGAGAAGCCATAACGTATGGAGCCATTAAAATGAACATTGATACTGATATGCAATGGGCACTTTGGTCCGGAGTAAAAGACTTTTATGAGGCAAAAAAAGGATATCTGCAGAGTCAAATTGGTAATCCGGAAGGCGAAGATAAACCCAATAAGAAATTTTACGATCCCCGAGTATGGCTTAGGGAGGGAGAAAAAGCGTTCGTTACCAGGTTAAAGATTGCTTTTGAAGATTTAAATTGTGTAAACAGGAACCAATAATTAGTGACGTAAAATAATTAATCAAAAACAACAATATTCAAGGTTTCTCCCATTTCGGCCTTAAGCTCCTGGAGTTTCATGTTCATTTTAATGAACTTTGTTTCCTCTTCGATGCCCGGTTGTCCTTCCTTTAGTTTGTTTTTCATTTCAGAGCATACTCTGGCGAATTTTCGATACTTTAACATCCTAACTACCCTGATGCTATCGTTTTTGAAATTTTCATCGGGTAGCTTTTGAGTTTGTAAAGGTTTTTTCCAGTTATCACTATAGGTAAATGGTTCGGTAAAAACTTCAATGGCCTCTTGTCTTATATCTTCATTGGTATGTTTTAGAAAATAATCCGGATTTAATGGTTCGTTGGATTGAAGTCTGGACATTGACTCAGTGATAATCTGATGGTATAATTTAGAATCAAAATTTTCCAGAACATCCTGAATGTTATTGACTATATAATTTGCGACAGTTAGGCTGGTTTCTTCTTCAAATATTTTGTCGCCAAATTTTATCAATACCCGCACAAGATCTTTCTCTTGAACCAAGTGGTTTTGGGGGGCAGGCTTTTGTTCAGGGTATATTGCTGTCCCATCATCGGCAAGCAAATCATCCTCCTTGGATTTGGATGAAGGTAACTCGTTATTCTTTTTTTCTGAAATGGATTTAACCAATAATTTATTGGTTTCGCCGATGATTATGCGTTCATCGATGTCAAGTTGTAAAGCTGTTTCTTTTACATAAACTGATCGTTTGATCGAGTCGGGTATTTTGGCTAATGTCTGAACTATTTCTCGTATAAAAGCAGTTTTCTTTATTGGGTCACCGGCTATCTCTCTTGATGCTAAATCGAGTCTAAAAAGTAGAAAATCTTTCTTGTTGGCTTGAATAAATTCGAGAAATTGTGTGTGTCCCTTTTCTTTGAAAAAAGAATCAGGGTCATGCCTATCAGGTAGTAAGACAATTTTTACGTTCGCGTCTTGTTCAACAATAAGCTCTATTCCACGCAAAGCAGCTTTGATACCTGCCAAATCCCCATCATAAATTATTAACACGTTTTGTGTGTAGCGTTTTATGAGCCTTATTTGATCAACGGTAAGGGATGTTCCGGAGGATGCAACTACATTTTCTATACCACCCTGATGCAGGGAGATTACATCCGTATAACCCTCCACCAACATGCATTCGTCGTGTTTTCTGATGGCTTGTTTTGCGTGAAATAATCCGTAAAGTGTTTTTGATTTATTGTAAATTTCTGATTCAGGCGAATTTAGGTATTTTGGGCCAGAAGCCTCAGAAGTAAGAATTCTGCCGGCAAAAGCGGCAAATTTTCCTGATAAGCTGTGAATTGGGAAAATGACCCTATTCCTGAAAAAGTCATTGTCATTGGCTGTAGTGAGGCCTACTTTTCTCAGAAGTTCGATGTTGTATCCATCTTTTACCGCTTTTCTTGTAAAACCATCTCTTTCAGCAGATGAAAATCCAAGATTGAATTTATGAATGGTTTCTTCTCTGAAGCCTCTTTGCTTAAAATAACTAAGTCCGACACTTTTACCAATATCAGTTTGAAAAAGTTGGTCAGTATAAAATTTGGAGGCGTATTGATTGATTATAAAAAGACTTTCACCTTCCAACATGCTTGCTTGCTGTTCAGCCGAAGGTTTAGTTTCTTCAATTTCGATTTTGTATTTATCGGCAATGTATCTAAGTGCATCAGGGTAGCTCAGACTTTCATGCTCCATTAAAAAATTAACTGAGTCACCTCCTTTTCCACAGCCAAAACATTTAAAGATATTCCTGGTTGGATTCACATTAAATGATGGTGATTTTTCGTTGTGGAACGGACAAAGCCCGATTAGATTCACACCCCTTTTCTTGAGTGCCACGAAGTCTCCTACGATGTCTTCTATTTTAGCAGTTTCTATTATTTCCAGTATGGACTTCTGTGATATCATTTTTTAAATTTCCCAAATAAAGGTACATTAATTGAGGGACAAATAAAATTGAATTCTATGGAAAATACGTCTATTTATTATTAAATCCCAGCATGTCCTGCATGTTGAACACCCCTTTTTTACCATTGAGCCATTCAGCGGCTAAAACTGCACCACTCGCAAAGCCCTGTCGGGAATGTGCTGTGTGCCTAATCTCAATTGTATCAATTTCATGGTTGTACAGTACTGTGTGCGTTCCTGGTGCGGGGTCGATTCTTAAAGATTTTATTGGCAAGATGCTCGATTCTGTGCTGTTTTCTTTTTGCCACCCTTTGTAAACATGGTGATTTTGAATTATGCCTTCGGCCAATGTAATAGCTGTTCCACTAGGAGCATCTAATTTTTGAGTGTGGTGAATTTCTTCAATGGTTGCAGAGTATTGGGGAAAATCCGACATTAGTTTTGCAAGGTATTTATTCAGTTCAAAAAAAATATTCACTCCAAGACTAAAGTTAGA
>JAEUUM010000088.1 GCA_016787375.1 Saprospiraceae bacterium | reverse complement strand
GCATTTTTCAATGAAACATAACTTTGACAATAAGCATGTTCAATGCAAGGAAAGGTAAGCAAATAGCAACAAATGAGCAATGTTTTTTTCATAAAACAATAACGGATGTTTGCTGATATCATTTCGTCAGCAAAGTATCTTTTTTTATTCCCTCCATTTGTTGCCTGATTGATTCCTTGTGTATTGATTGAATGAAATCCTTTGCGAATTGCTCAGATAATCCTGCCTCGACCGTTGCTTTTACCCTATCAAGAAACAATTGCGCCCATCTGTCCATCTGGAAGAAGGTAACATCATTTTCGGTCTTTTCAATTCCGATTTCTTTTGAAATATTCATCCTCTTTGCCAACAGATTGATGATTTCTCTGTCAAAGCTATCAATTTGCGATCTTAGTGCATCAAGCCTGATGATAAAATCAATATCTTTTATGGAAGATGATTTATAAATCAGCTCTGATAGCAGGGATTTTAACTGCTTTGGTGTTAGCTGTTGGTCTGCATCACTTTTGGCCTTATCCGGAACATCATGCACCTCAATCATCAAACCGTTAAAATCCAGATCAAGGGCTTTTTGCGAAATTTCAGGAACCAATAAATCATTTCCCGCGATGTGGCTTGGATCACAAATAACCGGCAATGTCGGAAATCGTCTGCGAAGTTCAATGGGAATTTCCCACATTGGTGGATTCCGATAGGTTGTAGCTTTGAAAGTTGAAAAGCCACGATGGATGGCCATCAAACTTCTGATACCAACCTGATACAATCTTTCGATACTGCCAATCCACAGTTCAAGGTCCGGATTAATCGGATTCTTAACCATAACAGGTATATCAATTCCTTTGAGTGCTTCTGCAATTTCCTGTACATAAAATGGATTAACAGTTGTCCTTGCACCTATCCAAAGAATATCAATACCCGCATTAAGGGCTTGTTCCACATGTTGTGGAGTAGCAACTTCAGTAGCACATGGTATTTTTGTTAGCAAAGATGCTTCCTTTAACCACTCCAAGCCTACCAATCCAACTCCCTGAAAACTTCCGGGTCTGCTGCGTGGTTTCCAGATGCCCGCACGTAAAATATGCACATCCAGGTCTTTTAATTCATTACCGATGCGCATCATTTGGCCTTGTGACTCAACACTACAGGGGCCGGCTACTATCAGACTACCAGATTGTGGTAAACCGAGTCCCCAATCAGATAATTTTTTAAATTCCATTTTGCCTAAAAATTGTTTTCGATTGATAACAAATGAAAGCAAAAAAGGATAGTGAATAAGTGAATAAATTCAAATTCAGGAGAGAATTAGTTTGTTTTTTGAAGATTTTGAGTTGGCTTCGATTTCGTTCATTTTTTCAAGATCGCTATTCCAGGTGTTTAGCCCCAGGTCTTTCCGAAGTTGGGAACGAAGTTCATAAAATGCTTTTTCAGATATTTTTTTACCCACGCAAGGTGTGTCTTCAATCATGTTGAGCCACTTGTGAGCATCTTCCAGTTGATGAAGTTTTATAAGCGTATTGGCATAATCCCACATTATCACCCTTACCCAGGCATAATTAGGATTTTCCTGATCAAATTTCTTATTTAAAAAGAATTTAAACTCCTGAGCAGCTTCAGCATATTGACCTTCCTTTAAATGCAAGTGACCTTTAATTCTTCTGATTTTCCAGTAAATAGGTTGCAAAGGAAAACACAACTTGAGAGCTTCGTCAAGCAGAGTAAGTGCCTCTTGCCTGTGTTCCTGAAGACTTAAGATGATGGCTTTTCCCACATATGGCTCTGGGTTTTGGTCATCTAAAGCAATGCTCTTTTTAAAATCAATCAATGCTCCGTCGTATTGTTTGAGCAGATATTTAACATACCCTCTTTTTTCATAAGCCATAGCATGCCGGTCATAAGCTGAAATGGCATCATCCAAACACTGCAGTGCTTTATCCTGATTTGCAGGGTCCTCAACCATTGTTAGACCGGTTTGATAGGCTCTGACTGCTTGTTTGTCATTAAGTGGCTCGATGTAGCTCTTTTTCATTATGTTGCCGTTCTCAGACATAAATGCGTAAACGTGACCTGTAACTGCAAACTGAGCGATGTACTCAAACCCACTTATGGTATTGTTCCAGGTCTTTGGAAATGCCTGTGTAACCAATCGGGGTATAACAAATGAATGTGTTTCAGGGTCAAACATTTCTTCGGCCCTGATCAGGGTATCATTTTTATAAAAATTAACCAAACGATGCTGGAACAATGCCACAACTTTCTCGAAACTTTTTGAACTTCCGAAATCCAATCTACCCTTAATGATGACTTTCTGTGCCTGCATAATTTTAGTTCGGTTTTGGGTGTTTAATTTTATACCTGATTATTACTTTCTGGCTATAGACGGTTCAA
>JAEUUM010000073.1 GCA_016787375.1 Saprospiraceae bacterium | reverse complement strand
AGTCAGGTTTCCATTCCGGTAATTTGATTTTTTCATTAAACCCTTCGTATTCACCTGCTCTAATTACCGCCAAGTTTGATCTTTCGGGTTTCGTAGCTGCAGCTTCATACATATAAACCGGTATATTCAATTCCTCGCCTACTCTTTTTGCCAATTTGTGAGCATATTCTGCTGTTTCTTCCATTGAGATACCTGAAATAGGGATCAACGGGCACACATCCGTAGCCCCCATTCTTGGATGTTCACCTTTATGCTTAGACATATCTATTAACTCAGATGCTTTTTTTATGGCTTTAAAGGCAGCTTCAATAACCTTTGATGGTTCTCCCACCATGGTTACTACCGTTCTGTTGGTAGCTTTTCCGGGATCAACATCCAGTAATTTCACACCTTCTACTGATGATATTTCAGTAGTAATCTTTTCTATAATTTCCATGTTTACGCCTTCAGAAAAATTAGGCACACATTCGATTATTTGGTTTTTAGTCATAGGTCAAGCTTGATAATAAATAATAAATTTTTCTTTAAAATACGCTTCATTGAAATATTTTGAAATGGGTGTTGCTTCGTAGTAAACCCTGATACCGGAGTTTTTTATTTCATCTTTGAAAGTTGAACCTTTCAACGCTACCAAACCATTAGGGAGGGCATTTCGGTGTGTTTTTGAAATTACCATGCGGGTCCAGGGCATTAATTTTGAAATATCCGCCACAGCCCGTGTTACGACAAAATCGTACTTCTCTTTATGTTCTTCAACCCTGATATGTAAACCTGTAACATTCTTAAGACCCAGCTTTTCGGCAATATCATTAACGACCATAATCTTTTTGCCAATACTATCTATCAGTGTAAACTGGACTTCAGGAAAAACAATTGCCAAAGGAATACCTGGAAACCCTCCGCCTGTTCCCAGATCCAGAATCTTCGTTTCAGGCGCAAAAGACATGTTTTTTGCAATTGCCAAACTGTGTATTACATGATGCACCATCAAGTTATCAATATCCTTTCTTGAAATGAGATTTATTTTGGAGTTCCAGTCGATGAATAATTCACAAAACAGCTTAAGTTGATTTTGCTGATCTGGGCTTAGCTCTGGAAAATATTTCATCAAAACATCCATATTAAAACTTGAAGCGCAAATGTACGACGAATCAAAGAAAATCCAACTGAATATCAGACAGTATTCATGACTTGCCTGCTATGTTAAGCCAATATTAAATTACTGATTCAAAATTAACATTAAGGTAAAATATGCTTAACTCAAACTTATGCTGTCCCCGGTAATTTTGCACTAAATTTATAAGAAATGAAAAACATACTTTTACTAACGTTACTCTCGACGTTTTCATTATTGTCTTTTGGACAGTCAACCATCTCTGGAGTTGTAAAAGACAAAGTTACAGGAGAACCACTAACAGGTGCAACAGTCATCATTCAAGGAACCCAACTTGGATCTGTTGCCGATTTTGACGGAAATTTTGAAATTACCAATGTACCCAAAGGAGATCATCAATTGATCGTAAAGTTTTTAGGATACAAGGAAATACTGATTCCATTTACTGCAACAGGGTCACCTGTTAACTTAAACTTTGACATGGAATCAGACGCCCAGGTTCTACAAGGTGTAATAGTTGTTGGAAAAGCCGATAGGAATACTGTTTCAGCTTTGACAAAATTACAGCAAAAAAGCGCACCAATGCTCACGGGTATTACCAGTCAGGAAATATCAAAGACCCCGGACAGAAATACAGGAGATGTGCTAAAAAGGGTTAGCGGCACAACCGTACAAGACAATAAATTTGTGGTAATCAGAGGTCTTGCTGACAGATATAATACTGCACTTATTAACGGTTTGGCATTGCCTTCTTCAGAGCCTGACAGAAGGGCGTTTAGTTTTGACCTTTTCCCGGCAAGTATGATGTCAAATTTAGTTATTTTCAAAACTGCAAATCCTGACTTACCAGGTGAATTTGCAGGTGGTGTTATAGAGTTAAACACCCGTGATGTGCCGGAGGAACCATTCTTCCAAATTTCTTTAGGTGGAGTTCACAACTCCATTTCAACATTCAAAAACTATTCATTCTATAATGGCTCAAAGACAGATTGGTTGGGCTACGACCACAATTACAGGACACTTCCTGATGGTGTAAATAAAGAATCGTTGACAGGTCCTGATAAATACAATACCTCTAAATTGGTACCAAACGATTGGGCTGTTAACAACTTCAGCTCAATGGCTCCTGCATATAATGTTCAACTATCAGCGGGTACTACCAAAGAAGTTTTTGGACGAAGTTTAGGCATAATTGGCTCCTTGGGCTATAGTACAAATAACCGATTCTACACTCAGAGAGTAGCGGATTTCGATATTGATACTACTGTTAAAAGATTCACATACTATGACAATGTCTTCAAAAAAGACGCTGCAATAGGAGGTTTATTAAATGTAGCTTACAAATTATCTGATAACAGTAAATTGACTTTTAATAATATTCTGAGCATTAAAGGAGAAGATCAATTTATAGAGAGGAATGGGAGTGAATGGGAACTGGAAGCCAGTAATAAAAGTTATGCAATGTGGTACAAGAGCACAAGACTCTTAAGCAGTCAACTCAAAGGTGAACATCAGCTAAACGAAGATGGTGTCAAGTTGAAATGGGGTGTCTCGGCGAATGATATTGCCAGAAACACACCTTCTTTCAGGAGAATGACTTATAGAAAGAATTTTGATTCAGAAACAGATGATCCATTCCTGGCATTCATACCTTCAGGAGCAGCTTCTCCAAATTATGCAGGAAGATTCTACAGTGATCAAACAGAGAGAATGTACTCAGCTAACTCAGACTTGTCAATCCCATATTTCACAAGAGGATTAAAAAGCACCCTCAAAGTAGGCGCATTCGGTGAGCAAAGAGACAGGCAGTTTGATGCAAGGGTATTTGGTTATACCATCTCCAACATCTCTAAATTTGACAAATCAATTTATACAAAACCTATAGGTGAAATTTTTGATCAGGCCAATATAGGCGAAAAAGGTGTAGTCCTGAAAGAATCCACTAACCCAAATGACTCATATAGTGCATCATCGACTTTGAGTGGAGGTTTTTTGATGACAGAACAAAATTTTACAGATAAATTTAAGGCTATAGGTGGACTGAGAATCGAGAACTTCAGACAAGAATTGGAGACATTCACATATGGCGGCAAACCGGTAAACATTGATCAAACGACTACCGATTACCTGCCATCAGTGAATTTAGTGTATTCGCTGAATGAGAAAACCAATTTCAGATTTTCTGCTTCACAAACAGTTACCAGACCAAATTTCAGAGAATTAGCCCCTTTTAGTTTTTATGACTTTTCACTATCAGCAGCAGTGGTTGGCAACCCGGATCTTGTAAGAACCAAAATCACGAATCTTGATTTTAAATACGAAATCTTTCCTGAAGGAAATCAATCGATGTCGATAACAACTTTCTACAAACATTTCAACAATCCAATTGAGCAGTTTTATCAAACTTTGGGTTCAGGAACCGTAAATTTCAATTTTGCGAATGCTAAAAGTGCCATGAATTTGGGAGGAGAACTTGAATTTAGATACAAGTTAGATAATGTTATCAACTTTGTAAACAACTTAACCATCTTCGGAAACCTAGCCTACATTTACAGTCGTGTTGATGTTTCGGTTGATGCAGCTTCAAGTATAAATGCAACCGAACGTGCATTGCAAGGGCAATCTCCATACATACTGAACGGAGGAATATCTTACACAACTCCGAATGGCTTATTCGGGTTGACAGTGCTTTACAATAAAATTGGAAGAAGAATTTGGTTGGTAGGTTCTAATCAATACCTCGATACCTACGAAGCTCCAAGAGACATAATTGATGCACAAATAACAGCAAGAATATTCAAAAACGGTGAAATCAAACTAAATATCCAAGACTTGTTGAACCAACCGGCTAATTTTTATCAAGATCAAAACAAGTCTGGCAAATACGATAAAGGTGATACCCTAAAATTACGAACCGTTACGGGTACCAATATAGGACTTTCATTTACTTATAAATTTTAACCATAGGATTATTAATCCTGTTATCATACCCCGGTCTTTTACCCGGGGTATTTTTTTTATTACCAGTGAAAGCTATTCTTGGGGCAAGGCCTTTACATGAGCTTTTACAACAATTCCGTTTACTTTAATTTCATTCTCAAGATTAATACCTTTTACATCATAGAAATTACCACTAGGTGAAATAGCCTTTACACCCCAAAAGCTTCCATCTCTTGCAACCACCTTAATATTGGTGATGTTTCCATCAACCGTTACCCCTTTCACATCTAATTTATTTCCTGCCTCATCTAAGCATTTTATATCATAAATCAAACCGTCATTTCCAATTGCTTTTACAGGTCCATATTTCTCTTTCGAGGATAATATTTTAACTGGCAATTTTGCATCTCCAATAAATGCCTTGATGTCGATGATATGGTTATTTCCATTTTCGAATATAGCTTTGACGTCATTTGGTTTTCCATCTTTGCCAATTGCTTTAATATCCAACAATTTTCCATCAGGGCTTATGCCCTTTACATGCCAGATCATCTCATCACCATTGCATACTATTTGTGGAAGTGCTTTCACATTTGCAAAAAAATCTTTCCCTTGCGTTGTTCCCTCTATATCTGAATTCTCAAATTTAACTCCCTTAACATCTCTGAGCTTGCCATCTTTTGAAATAGCCTTTACACCATAGAAATCCCCAGTGGATGTAACCGCTTTTATGCTAATAATATGTCCATCTTGCCGAACCCCTTTTACATCGATTTTCTCCTTTTGGGCTGTTATAGCTTTGATATCAAGAACATCACCATTTTCATCAATTGCTTTCATTGGATGATACCGTTCATTTCCTGGCATTAGCTTTACAGAAAGGTATTTACCATTTTTAATGGCTTTTACATCAAGATACTGATTGTTGGCCGATATTGAAATTGCTTTTACGTCCAAATAATTTCCTTGTTTATCAATTGCTTTTATGTCAAGAATTTTTCCACTTGGCTGTATCGCCTTCACATTCCAAATGTTTTGCGAGAATACAAGTTGGCTAAAAATCATTGCTAGCAAGAAACCAAAAATGTTTTTCATTGTGTTTATTTTATATTAATAATAATTGTGTTATATTCTTCAACGAACTAAAATTCAAATGTTTCAATATATTAATAACTATATATATTTATTAAAAATATTTAATATTTGCATTCACAAAGATCCTCCTTGGCAATTTTTCTTAAGGTACTATTTACACTAAGCAAAATAAAAGATATATTTGTATTGTTGCTCGACCCAATATTGCAAATACTACCTGCATGAAGAAAGTCATCTCCGTTTTGATATTTTTTATAAGTCTGTGCAGATTATTGTCTGCTCAAGATTTTATGATGCAAGGATGGTATTGGGACTATCCGAAAACTTGCAATGGCTTTAATTGGGCCAATACTCTAAACAGCAAAGCGAATCAGCTTTCAGATGGAGGTTTTACTTATGTATGGCTCCCCCCCTTATCAAGGGCAAGCTTTGGAAATTGTAGTAATGGTTATGACCCAAAAGACTTGTATGATTTAGGTGAATATGGTGGTGGACCTACAGGTTTTGGATCGAGAACTGATCTCAATAACTTAATCTCAAACCTTAATTCAAAAGGCATAAAATCTGTTGCAGATGTAGTCTATAACCACCGCGATGGAGGCATTCCTGAAAACAATCCGGCCTTAAAAGAATACATCACCATTTACATGAATTCATCAAAAAATGCCTTTCCATCCGACAGGTACAGGTGTATTCTACCTGTGGGTGGTTCAACTGGGAACAACGCCGGTAATTACTATTTTAAAATCAAATCAAAGACCGAAGATTCAAAATATTTCAATAAAAATTACACCATTTACATGCAAACCAATAAAAAAGCTTGGCAAAATATGCCGGATGTAACTGAATCTGAACCAAATGGTGGCGGTGATTGCGGGCAAGGGAATAATTCAATTACACTTGGTCGCAACTGGCAAGCATACATAGATAACAGTGGTTGTAAAATTGACGAATTTTACTTGAATCTTGATGCTGCTGACTTTAATGCTTCCGGTGATACCATTTTTATCTACCTAACAAATCCGAATGGCAATTATTCTGATCATTACATTTATGGAATCTGGAGTTCGAATGCAGGTGCAGACATTGTTAATCAATTGGTTTATCAAACTTACACCAACTTTAACACCATGCCAAGTGGTCAGGGTGGGATGAATTTTGAAAATTTCAAACCAAATACTGCTAACAAGGCAACTACATGGCTTGAAGGCGACTGGGATTGGTTATGGTTTTTTTATGACTATGACCAATTTCAGGCAGACACCAAAACAAAACTGTTTAACTGGTCAAATTGGCTTTGGACAGATGTAGGTATTCGTGGATATAGAATGGATGCTGTAAAACATTTTACGGAAGAATTTGTAGGTGACCTCATGGATGACCTCCACAGCAAAGGAAGGGATCCTGGAATGGTTGTTGGTGAATTTTTTGATACAAACCCCTTTACCCTTAAAAATTGGGTCGAAAATGTAAAATCAAAAATGGATACCGGAACCAAGGGTTCGATTAATGTGCGTGCATTTGATTTTGATTTGAGGCAAGCTCTTAAAGATGTATGCGACGATAATTTAGATACTCGAGAAATTTTTAACTCCGGCATGGTTGACGGTGCCGGGTCAAGTGGCTATGATGCCATTACATTTATAAACAACCATGATTATCGTGATGCAGGACAGCCTGTGCAAAACAATACATTACTAGCCTATGCATATATACTCACCAACAATAAAATTGGTCTGCCATGTGTTTTTTATCCGGAATATTTTGGTCAGACAGTACCCAACTATCCAAATATTAACTTACAGGCGAAAATAGATGAACTAATTGACGCTCATAAAAAATATATTTTCGGAGCCAGTGGTCAGGAGTATTTGAATAAATATGGAACAATCTATTCAAGCAATTACATTAGTGGATCACCTGGCAAAGCATTGATCTACCAGCTTTCCGATAGTTTTAACGGCAAAGAGGTTGTAGTCGCCATCAATTTCTCAAATACTACTCTTAAAACGGATCATGGAGTTAAAATGACCAATCTTGTAAAAGGTGATACATTGCATGACGTCCTTGGAAACTCCAACTTTCCCTATGCTTTGGTTAGCAATACCAACCAAATATACATTGATCTGCCGCCAAATTCATATTCAATTTGGGTTCAGGGAAAGCCACTTGTTCTACCTGTTGAAATGGGCAACTTCACCATTGAAAAAATCGGCAAACAAGTCAAAGTTAAATGGAATACACTTAGCGAAGAGCAGGTGAAAGCATTTCATATTGAGAAATCTGCAGATGGAATCAATTTTAAATTATTGAAACAAATGCCCGCAAACAATCAAGCCTCAAACTATTCTGTTATCGATGGTGATGTTAAAATACCAAATACTTATTATTACCGGATCAAAACAGAAGATCTTGATGGTTCAATGAATATTTCAGATATGAGAAGCGTAAAATTTAACCCTGAAATAAGCTTTGAAGTGTTTCCAAATCCAAGCTCGGATATCACACACTTCAGTATTCAGTCAGAGTTAGATGAAGAAATTATGATAAAAATTATTACCCCTGAGGGTGAAGTAAAAAGGCAATCAAGCCTTATGATCTTCATTGGTAGACAACAGAAAGATATTGACCTGAGTGATTTGCCTAATGGTCTTTATTTCATACAGTTTGTTTCAGAAAATACAAATTTTACTACAAAACTCCTAAAAAAATAAAGACAACAATAAAGGGAAATGAATTAGATATTCATCTCCCTTTATATTGCTGATAAGTACTTGAGTTTTTATTACTTTTTTCCTCCGAATAAGCCTCCTAACAAGTTGCCAATACCGCCACCCATAACGTCATCCATGAAGCTGCCATCGCCATCTTTATCTAAAACGCCCGTCAGGATGTTCATGATAGGATTACTTCCTGCTTGTCCGCCCATCACAGATCCAATTAAGTTGCCCAAACCACCTGCATCCGCACCTGTTTGATTCTTTGCCTTACCGAGCATTCCCATTACAATTGGTGCCATTATGACCATCATGTTCATGATTTTGCTTGCATCCAAACCGGTTTGTTGCGAAACAGCATTTACTACATTTCCTTGCTTATTACCAAAAAGGTGTCCCAGAATGCCTACACCATTTGTTGAATTGCTATTTTGAGGTTGAGCATTACCGGAAAGCAAACCAGAGAGGTTATCAAGAATGCTACCATCATGATCACGTTCAAGTGCCGCGTTTAAAGCCTCCGCACCCTCGGGTGTTGAGCTGTTTTTCTGAATTGCTCCCATTAGTGTAGAGAATATTGTACTTGCTGCGGATTCTGCTTGTTGTGAATCATCTACACCTGCAATTTGTCCAAGTTGACCAGGAAGTCCTCCTGCCATCACACTTTGAAAAAGATCATTTAAATCCATGATTGATATTTATTGATTGTTTAAAAGACAAATGTAACAAAACTTAAAATTAACAAGTTCCAATATTTGATCTTCCAACAAAATAATTTGATAGAATTTACAATTACTTACCATTGTTTTAAAATTTATTAACATCTTACTGCCCTATGCCAACCAACTTTTGGAAGTACATTTATATCAATTATTTTAAAAGAACATGAAAAATTTAATCATCTCACTAAGTATGATATTGGTTTCATGCAGTCAGACCCAAAAAGAGGGTGTTGCCTTGCCAGAAACTGCTGAAAAAAAAGAAATGATTGCCGGCAAACCTGCAGCAAGTTATGTTGCACCGACAAATGAATTCAGCATTGACAGGAAACTGATAAAAGAGGGCTTCATCACAATGGAAGTTAAAAATTTACAAAATTCCAGGAGCGAAATAAAAAAATTAACCACCGAATTCAATGCATATATTTCAAATGAATCTCAATCCGAAAACGAGACGCGCAACGAAGCAAACTTTACCATAAGAATTCCATTCAATTCATACGAAAAAGTTTGTGAAGCAATTATTACCAAAGGAGTAAAAATCGATGTCAGTAATTTGACTGCTGTCGACATCACAGAGGAATTTATTGATATTGAGGCAAGACTCAAGACTAAAAAGGCACTCGAATCAAGATACCTTGGATTGTTGTCGCAGACCAAAAATGTAAGTGAAATAATTAACATTGAAAGTGAACTGGAAAAAGTAAGGTCGGACATAGAATCAATGGAGAGTAGAATCAAATTACTTGGGAACCAATCCAGCTATTCAACATTGCAACTTACGATTTACGAAATAAAAAATGAATCGCCAAATATTTGGAGGGGTGTAGGGCAAGCATTAGCCGGAGGATGGATGGCCATGATGAAATTTGCATTGATACTGATTCGACTTTGGCCAGTTTTAATAGGACTTGTTGTAATATTGTATTTTGGTAAAAAACGTTTTAGAAATCAAAACAAGTAACTCCCATGAAATCAATTACATACCTTGTACTATTCATATTATTAAGCTGCCAAGCTTGCGGTCAAAATAAAAGTCAGCAGTACTCCAAGAGCGAAAAATCGAATTCTGAAACTTTAAACGGGTTCGCGTTACTTGAACTTTTTACGTCCCAAGGTTGCTCTTCCTGCCCCTCAGCCGATGACAATTTAACTGAGTTGATGAAAGATGCAACAATCAAGGGAAAGAAGGTATATGCACTTGCATTTCACGTTGATTACTGGAACCGCCTGGGGTGGAAAGACCCCTTCAGTTCATCAAAATATTCTGATAGGCAATCAATGTATGTTAGCGCATTGCATCTTCAATCAGCTTATACTCCTCAAATGATTGTGAATGGCGAAACTCAATTCGTTGGATCTGACAATAAATTGGCTCGCAGTGCAATCGCAAAAGGTCTGGCAACTTCCAATGATTATTCACTAACACTTGGATCGGCCAGCACAACAGATGGTGATGTCAGCACCATTCCTTATAGAATTGAAGGTAACATTGTTGGTAAGGAACTGTGTATTGCCATTGTTGAGAACGGTAAGGTGACAAATGTAAAATCTGGTGAAAACAGGGGGCGTACCTTGCAAAATAATCATGTTGTAATGTGGTTTGACAGCATAACTCCAGATCAATTCGGGAGCATTACATTACCAAAAGAACAAATTAAAAACAGATCAAATGTTGATGTAGTCATTTTTCTACAGGATGAACGAACAAAAAAAATACTTGCAGCTGAAGGTTTAAAACTTTGAAATAAGTTGAATCTTTGAACACCAATTTCTATAGTTCTGTTAAATTGATGTAATGATATGTTTTGGTGCTGATGACTTCGAAATTTAGAAGATTGCAATTATTTGAATTTTGATTCAGATATATGATATAAAGGGCGGATTTACAGTATTACCAATTTTGGTATGGATTTTGACCTACCAAAAGAATAGTCCTTTACATATCAAACAATGAAAACAACAACAAGTCTAAAACTAGTCCTTGCTGCTTTTGTAATCGTCCTGATTCAAAGTTGCAAAAAAGAACCTCTGGATTCAGCGTCCTCTGATACATCTGCCTTCGACAGCAAAATTGCCCGTGACTGGATAACGCTTCAACGACGAATCATCAAAGAAACACCCGGTTATACTCCACCGGTTGCCGCCCGATCATTTGGCTATGCGGGTGTAACTTTATATCAATCCTTGTATCAGGGCATGCCCGGCTACAAATCGCTTGAAGGTAAAATAAATGGTTTGGATGAGAAAAGTCTTACCAAAGCAGAATCCAATAAATCTTATCACTGGGCTTTGGTTGCGAACGCTGCAATGGCCGAATATTACAGAAACCAGTTCAAAACTGCTTCTGCATCAAACAAAGCCAGAATTGATTCGCTTGAAACGGCGTTTATCTTTAGTTTTAAAAACAGCGTTGACCAGGAGGTTTTAAACTTAAGTGTTGGCTATGGTAAAATAGTAGGTGATGAAATAAGCCAGTATGCTAAATCAGATGGGCAAGATGAAGCTTACAATACGAATTTTCCGGCTTATGTGATGCCAACAGGTCCAGGTAAATGGGTGCCTACCGGAGCGAATAAAACACCATTACAACCATATTGGGGAAGTGTGAGACCATTTATAAATACAAACATTTCATTATCGCAGCCTCCCCCTCCTCTCGCTTTTTCATCTGCCCCTTCCAGTAAATTTTATGCGGAAGGACTTGAAGTCTACAACACCTGGAAAAACCTCACGCCTGAACAAAAAGAGATTGCACAATTTTGGTCGGATGATCCCGGGACAACAAGTACACCTTCAGGACATACATTTTATATTGCAAGTCTGGTTCTGGAAAGTCAAAGAGCGGATCTTGCAAAAGCTGCAGAAGTATATTGTAAACTGGGAATTGCAGTTCATGATGCTTTTATTTCTTGCTGGAAATGCAAATATGAGCACAACGTAATAAGACCGGTTTCATACATCAATCAGATTATAGATCCATCATTTCAATCAATTTTAAATACGCCCCCTTTTCCGGAATATACGAGTGGTCACTCAGCTCAGTCAGGTGCCGGGTTCACTATTTTGTCTGAAATGTTTGGATACAATCTCGGATTTTCAGATTTCTCTAACTATGGCAGAACAGATATAAATGGTAGTCCAAGAAACTATAAGAATTTTATGGAAGCTGCCAATGAGGCTGCCATTTCAAGGTTATATGGTGGCA
>JAEUUM010000019.1 GCA_016787375.1 Saprospiraceae bacterium | reverse complement strand
TGAAATATTCGGAATTAAAGGTTTCGATTTTGCAGGGTTTATAAAAAGTGGCAGCCCATAACGCCGGTTTTGCAAAATTGGCCGCAGTCACATATATTTACAGTCACACATACGGCCAACTTCGCAAAGCCGTTGCTCGTTAACCGTTAGTTTTGCGAGGTGTGTTATTATTCGTGACTTAATTTCTCGTTTCTGTTTGTATTTTAGAATATGAGGATTATTGAAATCGTTTGATTATTTGAAAAAGATCGATCGAAAGAAAAAATAGAATATTTGAATTAATTCATTAAACCTGAATTTTGAAGTTGGTGTTATGATAAATTCTGATTTGTTAATTTATGTTTTCTCGAAGAACAACAAGTCAATTCAACCGAACAACATGAAATGATTTTAAGTATTAGATTTGATTTAGTTCTTTCGTCATACAAACACTGTCATTTGAAACGCAACAAATATGCTAAGCATTCATCGTTATTCTTAATGCAAGTTTTCCTTCATGTAGACACCGTTATTCTTTAAACAAGTTTTCTTTCATGTAGACACCGCTAATTAAATTGCAATAGATCAGCTAAGCAGTCACCGTTAGACAGTGTGCATGGTACGCAACCATTCGCAACCTTTGTATTAAAACCAACGGTTAACGTGGTATTTTTAAAAAGCCGGCCAATGGAAGGAAATTAGGCATTTGGAATTCTATTGAACAATTGTACTTTTGTTAAGCAACGGAAGGATATTTTCGGCTCTTTCAAAAATACCCAAATCGTTAGCCGTTAGTTTACTACTGAGGCCTGTTAAATTGAAGGACTATATTTCTAGTTTCGTTTTTATTATAGAAAGATTACTTGGAATGAATTGTTTTTGTTCCTGATTGATTTTTGCCAATCGAATAGATATAAATGGAATTTATACGTTTGAGTATAAAAGTTCTTGCGATGTGAATATGGTAAATAGATTTTTACTGAAGCCTGATTCGTTGATTTATGGTTTCATGAATTGAAATAAATAAACTCAATGGAACAGTTTCAAAAAACTAAAAATTGCAACTTGATTTAATTTTTTCATCAAGAAGAAAACGTAATTCAAAATGCAATAGATTCGCTATGCAGACACCGTTATTCATTTTGCAACATTTCCGCTAGGTAGACACCGTTAGACAAGATGCATGATTCGCAACCATTCGCAACCTTTGGATAAAAACCAACGGCTAACAGTGGTTTTGCATTATGCGGGCAAAGGGAAATAGATTGAGCAAATGGAAGTAAATAAACATTTGGAAATTAATTGAAGAATTGTACTTTTATTCCCGCACAACGCAAAGCCATTTTCGTTATGGGCAACCACATTGCGAAGCGTATTACACACTTAGTGCAATAGAACGCAACCATACTTCGAGATGCAAGTTTGCTCAAACCATAAAGATACCTTCAAGTTGCAACTTTGTTTACCGTAACGCAAACTATTGAGATACCTTCAATCTGCAACTTTGTTTACCGTAACGCAAGCTATTGAGATACCTTCAAGTTGCAACTTTGTTTATGGTTACGCAAACTATAGAGATACTTTCAAGTTGCAACATTGTATAAGGTGACGCAAACTTTTGAGATGCCATCAATTTGCAACATTGTTTATCGAAACATAATGCGAATTGAAATATTCGAAATTAAAGGTTTCGATTTTGCAAGGCTAATAAAAAGTGGCAGCCCATAACGTCGGTTTTGCAAAATTGGCCGCAGTCACATATATTTACAGTCACACATACGGCCAACTTCGCAAAGCCGTTGCTCGTTACCGGAAGCCACCAAAGATACCCAGCTGAAATAAATAGATTTAATAAACAGTTTAGTGTACCTCAGTATATTGGGCGTATTCAAGGTTATATCCTTTGATTACTTTTGCTCTCATTTGAATCATTTCCATTTTATCAGTACTATACCAAGGAACACCGGTGTTTATGGTCCCGACGTATACGATTAAATCGCCACCATCCCTGACATTTTTCATAGACGATAGGACTTTATTCAAGAACCATTTTTCAGCACAGTTATATTCACTACTAGACCCTATGCAACCTAACTCATTCAAACTTACTACATCACTGATATAATTCATACCTCCAAAATACGCGGTGCACATAAAAACCCATTTTTCTTGAGTGCCCTTTTCATTCTTTATGGCATTTTGCTTCTCATTTGTTAAATTATTAGTAGACTTCTGTACTTGCTGCTTAATATCAGCCTTACTCAATGCCTCCTTTTTCTTCTGCCTTTCAGCAGCTAACACACTTTGAATTGAATTCACATTCGCTTGAACTGATAATAGAGTATTAGATTTTTCATTATTAGTATTTACTCTTGATGATCTATTATTGTTAAGTAATTCATCCTTCTTTTGTTTTTCTTTAGCCAATTGATTTTTTATTGAGTTTTCATTCTCAATTCTTTTTTGAGTTTGTACTTGCTTCTCTTTTTCGAGCTTGTCCTTTTGGATTTGTTCCTGTTTTAGCTTCTCCTGTTTTAATTTCTCTTGTTTCACCTTCTCCGCATTTTTTTCTGAATTTGCTTGATTCCGATAACCAGAGTTTGTAATTCTAAAATCTTCAACATTTTTGGTTGCCTCATCAAATTTCTTTTCAAGAAATGACAATGCCATATTTGTATATCGATTTGTCTCCTCTCTTAAACGTTGAAGGTTTCTCATAGCTTTTTGATTATTTCCTGCCCATTCTGTAACGATAGGTAATATATTTGGTATATTCTCATACCCCATACATTCTCGAATAGCATCCCTTACATCATGTTCCCAATCATCAATAAGCGAATTAATTTTTAAGGACAGTTCTTCGCTAGCAGATCGTGATTTACAAAACTTTGAGCTGCTTAAATAAATTCTGTATATACTTGGATCAAATGCAGGATGGTTATTCGGATTGCGATGACTGTCTTCCTCTATGTCTTTAGCATGAATTTGTTCACATTCAGCATATGAACCTCCCGTGTGGCCATAAGCTGAGTTTTCGAACGACCCAGTGTTCCTGTAGGCATATTCCATAATCCAACATGACTTACAGGTATAGTTTTCTGGAATACACTGGCTTGAAATTTTCCCATCACACTCAACACTTCTCAATTCATATTCTGGAGGACAATCTGATTGTGCATACGATGTAATCGATAAAACTCCAATTAATAGTGCTAAGATAATTCTGTTCATTTCAATGATTTTAATACCAGCATTCTATTTTTCAAAAGGGTCTTCTTCTTCTTTGCTACCTCCACATAGTTCTATTAAATTTTTTACTGCTCGTTCGAATTTACCTTGAAAATCAGAATTCTCGGATACTTTAGAAACTGAAAAATAAAAAATTACTTTACTTTCAAATCTGCCTGCATAATAACTACCATTTGGTCTAAGTTTTCCTTTTAGTGTCACAAAACCTCCATTGGGGGAAACCAAGGTCATTGTCAAAGTTTTTGAAGAATTAATAATATCCCAAGAGATAGAGTTAGCATCAAGATTAGAGAAATATACTGTTTCAGATGTATAACAATCCTCGTTGAAAGTACCAATAATACTATGTTGGTAATATTTTATTGTTAAGGCACAACTTTCGTCATCAAATTTTAATTGATAGTAACTTTGACTTGGATCTTGGTCTGGTCCAAAAGACAGAATTTTACTTGTTATATAGTTTGCAGTTTCTTTTTTACTAGGTATATGCGTTTGCGCAAATGATATGTTTGATATGGCTAGAGAAACCAGAAGTAGAATTTTCTTCATTTAGTTTTTATGTAAATTTATAGTTATTCATCCAATCAACCATTGTAAACTTAGGATAACCTATTCATACCCTTTACAAAAAAGATCATGGCTTCCGGTAACATCAGTCTTGCTATATGCGGGCTAGTGGAGGGGAATTTGGGCA
Organism: Saprospiraceae bacterium; assembly: GCA_016787375.1. GTDB lineage: Bacteria > Bacteroidota > Bacteroidia > Chitinophagales > Saprospiraceae > JAEUUM01. The sequence goes on along the minus strand of JAEUUM010000019.1, from coordinate 886 downwards.
TCGGAAAGGAATTATACATTTAGAAGTTGATTAAACTTTTGTACTTTTATCCCCGCACATCGCAAGGCTGTTTTCGTTGTGCGTCATTTTAAAATGACAAAATTAAAATGGATTTGGAGAATAATATTTGGGCAATTTTAAATGGTGGGTATAAAATTCCCTTTGATGCATCTATTCCTCTGAAACAACTTTTTTTGACGAATGACAATAGATTAATCGAAAGTATTTTTACTGAACTGTGGGATAATCTTCATCACCAAGGCAACTTAGGACTTGCATCATATTTTTCAGTTCCTCATCTTGTAAAAATTTGTATTGACAAGAAATCTTTAGACTGGAATTATATTGGACTGTGTTTAGTAATTGAGATTTGTAGGCCTTTAAACAACAATCCTTTGCTTCCAATAGAACTTGAAAAAAGCTATTTCAATGCGTTAAATGAACTTGAGGATTATTTGCTTACAAACTTTAAGAACATTAAGGAAAAAACAACTTTTCGTTTGACACTTTCTCTTTTTGCAATCCTAAATGGACAAAGAGATTTGGGAAATGCAATTCAACAATTAGATGAAGATGTTATTCAAGAATTTTTGAGTTCATTTTAAAAAAACGAACGCACAACTTTGGTCTGCTAAAAGTCGGGCAAAGGGAAGAGAATTAAGCATTTGAAATTCTATTGAACAATTGTACTTTTGTTTAGCAACGGAAGTGAATGTCCGCCCTTCAGCAGGCCATTTTCGTTGTATGCCACCCAGAATGAACCGCTTAAGCTTACTTTTAGTTGGAATTTGGTCACTTTTAGTATCATGTAATGATGATAAGGAACGCATTCTTTCGCAACCTGTTAAGATTCAAGTTGAATATACTTCAATTGACAGTATTAAAG
>JAEUUM010000003.1 GCA_016787375.1 Saprospiraceae bacterium | reverse complement strand
TGATCAGGTGTACACTGACCAATCTGTGCCTGTGAATAAAACGTTGCCAAAAGATAACATAAACTTAGTAAAGTTGATTTCATAGTATTTAATTTAATTACTTAAAAATTGATTCTGAATATAAATTTAGCAAATGTATTATATAGATTGACTAAAAAGCATTAAAATTGTTTTTAGATATTAATTTTCGTCCTCTAACTAACCAAATGCAAATGAAAAACTTCCCGGCATTCATTATCTTAACTTCATTGCTTGTTGTCAACTCTATTACCGGACAAAACTCAGGAATATATGGGAAAATAACCGATGAGTCCAATGCTGAGGTTTTGCAAGGTGCTACCATTAAGTCATTAAATATTGGCACACAAACAGACGAAAATGGTGATTACAAATTGATTTTACCCACCGGAAATTACAATGTGGAAGTTAGTTATGTTGGATTCACTTCAAAACAATTTAATATTTCAATTACTGAAGGCAATTTTATAAAATTAGACATAAGCCTGATGGAAAACGTTACTTTGCTGCAAACAACCACCGTAACCGCAGGCAAGTACGAAACACCGTTAGCTGAGTCCACTGTCTCACTCGAAGTAATCAAACCCTCTCTTGTTGAAAGTGTGAGTGCAAATACCGTTGATGAAGTATTAAACAAGGTTCCAAGTGTTAACATAATTGACGGTCAGGCGAATATACGCGGTGGTTCAGGTTTTTCATATGGTGCAGGAAGCAGGGTTTTATTACTTGTTGATGATATTCCGGCACTTCAAACAGATGCGGGCTTTACAAATTGGTCAGATGTGCCTGTTGAAAACATTGAACAAATTGAAGTTTTAAAGGGTGCTGCCTCTGCATTATACGGTTCAGCTGCAATGAACGGTATTATCAACATACGCACCGGATATGCAAAATCTAAACCAGAAACAAAGGCGGCAATATTCACAACCATGCCGATGAGTCCAAAAGATGGTAGAAAAAAATGGTGGGATACTGCCCCATTTGAATACGGTGCACAGTTTTCGCATAAACAAAAATTCAACAAACTTGATTTTGTGCTTGGCGGATTTTATTCAGGTGGAGATTTATTTATTAAAAACACCTACAACAGATATATCAGGTTAAATACAGGCTTGAGGTACAGGTTAAGTGAAAGATTGTCATTCGGATTAAATGCCAATATTAATAACGGTCAGAGCCGTAGCTATTTTTTATGGCAAAACAAAGAGCAGGGTGCCTGGATTGGCGATGAAGGGACAGTTAGCGAATCCAAAAAATTGCGTTTTTTTATTGATCCATCCATTTTGTATTTTGATAAATTTGGTAATAAACACAAATTCCTCGGCAGAATTAATTCAATTGATAACAACAACAGCGGCAATCAGTCTAACCAATCTACCTCTTATTATGGCGAATATCAATTCCAACGAGAATTTAAATCCATAGGATTGATTACAACGGCAGGATTAACAGAAACCTACTCAAGCATATCTGCCGACCTATATGGCAGTGCAGAATACAGTATTGAAAACAGAGCATTATATCTTCAAATGGACAAAAAATTTGGATCAAGACTAACGCTATCCATTGGAGGAAGATATGAATACAACTCCATACAGATTCCCCAGACAGTTCTGCGTGATTCTTTCAACACCGAGTCCAAACCGGTATTTAGAGCGGGTATGAATTATAAATTAGGCGAAGCAAGTTACCTAAGAGCATCGTTCGGGCAAGGCTACAGATTTCCAACAATTGCAGAAAAATTTATTCAAACTACATTCAGTAATTTCAAGATTTTCCCGAATGATACCCTTAAATCAGAAACCGGATGGAGCGGTGAAGTTGGATTCAAACAAGGATTTAAAATCTCAAATTGGTACGGATTCATTGATGTCGCAGGTTTTTGGACAGAATACCAGGATATGATGGAATTTACGCTAAGTGCCGGAGCAGAAGGTATAGGATTTAGATCCTTAAACATTGGCAACACTATAATTAAAGGTATTGATGTGGGAATTGCAGCACAAGGAAACTTGTTTGGATTAAAAACAAGCCTGTTTTCAGGATATACCTACCTCGATCCAAAATTCGCAACATTTGGCCCAATGGAGATGAACTCTTCAAGTAACCAAACTGAAAATATCCTAAAATACAGGTTTAAACATTCATTCAAATTTGACGCAGAAACCAAATACAAAGGTTTTGCAATTGGGGCATCTGTAATTTACAACAGTGACATGAAAGCAATAGACAATGTATTCAATGCTTTTATAAAGGATGTAAAAAATTTTAGGGATGAACATAATAAAGGCTTTACGATAGTCGATATAAGAACATCTTACCAAATTTCAAATTCTCTGAAAGCCAGCTTTATTGTCGGCAATATTTTCAATACTGAGTATTCATGGCGTCCAGGCAGACTTGAATCTAT